>CAZMDO010000015.1:0-25606 GCA_964564445.1 uncultured Ruaniaceae bacterium
ACAGGCCAGCCTTGAAGAAACCGTGGGTGATCAGGTGGAAGATCGCGAACGCGTAACCGATCGGGCCCAGGCCGGCGGCGAGCATCATGTACCCGATCTGGGACATGGTGGAGGCGGCCAACGCCTTCTTCAGGTCGTCCTTGGCACACCCGACGATCGCCCCGAACAGCAGGGTGACCGCCCCGACGATCACCACCACGAGCTGTGCGGTGGGGGCGCCCTCGAAGATCGGGCCGGAGCGGACCACCAGGTACACCCCGGCGGTCACCATGGTGGCGGCGTGGATCAGCGCGGAGACCGGGGTGGGGCCGGCCATCGCGTCCCCGAGCCAGGCCTGCAGCGGGAACTGGGCCGACTTGCCGCAGGCGCCGAGCAGCAGCATCAGCCCGGTCGCGGTGAGCACGCCCTCGTTGGTGCCGGGGGCCGCGGCGAACACGGTCTCGAAGTCCACCGAGCCGACGCTGGCGAACATCAGCATCATCGCGACCAGCATCCCCATGTCCCCCACGCGGTTCATGAAGAACGCCTTGTTCGCGGCCACGGCGTACTCGGTGCGGTGGTTCCAGAACCCGATGAGCAGGTAGGACGCCAGGCCCACACCCTCCCAGCCGAGGAACAGCAGCGCGTAGGAGTTGGCGAGCACCAGCACCAGCATCGAGGCGACGAACAGGTTCAGGTAGGCGAAGAACCGGCGCCGGTCGGCGTCGTGGTCCATGTAGGCCACGGCGTAGATGTGGATCAGCGTGCCGACGAAGGTGATCAGCAGCGCGAACGTGACCGAGAGCGGGTCGATCAGCAGTCCGACGTCCACGTTGAGGTCGCCGGCGGGGATCCAGGAGTACAGGGTGAGGTTGCTGACCCGGTCGCCGGCGGGCAGCCCGAGCAGCTCGACCAGGATGGCGATGGCCAGCACGGCGGAGACCGCGGAGGCGAGCACGCCGAGCCAGTGCCCCCAGCCGTTGGAGCGTTTGCCGGCCAGCAGCAGCACCGCCGCGCCGAGCATCGGTGCCGCGATCAGCACCCAGGCAAGGTTGGTCACAGTCATCTCCGCACGTACCCCGTCAGTTCTTCAGCAGGTTGACGTCGTCCAGCGACGCCGAACCGCGTGTTCGGAAGATGGACACGATGATCGCCAGCCCGATCACGACCTCGGCGGCCGCCACCACCATGACGAAGAACGCGAGCACCTGCCCGTGCAGGTCCCCGTGCATCCGGGCGAAGGTCACCAGGGTGAGGTTGGCCGCGTTCAGCATCAGCTCCACGCCCATGAACGCGACCAGCGCGTTGCGCCGCACCAGCACGGTCACCGCACCGATGCTGAACAGGATGCCGGCGAGCACCAGGTAGTTGATCAGGCTCACTGCTCGTCTCCTTCACCGGTCTCGCTCCGCCCACCGGGCGCATCGTCCGGCCCGGTGGTCTCCGGGCCGTCGACGGCGGAGCTCGCCTCCTCGGTCGAGGTCACCTCGTCGGGGGCGCTGGGTGGCTCCTCCTCCTCGCGGTCGGCCTCGATCACCGGGGCACCGCTGGCGATCCGGGCCGCCCGGGTGGTCTGCGCGGTGGCGTCGGCCTGTCCGTGCACCTGGCCGCGGACCCGCAGCACCGTGGTCACCGAGGCGTCCAGGGTGCGGCCCTGGGCGTCGATGGCAGGCATGTCCGCGGAGTTGGTGCGGGCGTACACACCGGGTCCGGGGGCGGAGACCACGCTGGTGGCGCCGGCACCGGAGGCGAACGCGGCCAGCTTGGCCTCGACCATCTCCTTCTGCCCCAGCTTGCGGCCGAGCCGGCGCCGGTGGCTGAGCACCAGGGCGCCCAGCGCGGCGGTGATCAGCAGCGCCGCGGTGAGCTCGAACGGGAAGATGTAGTCGCCGAAGATGAGGTGGGCCACACCGGCGGGGTTGGTGTCCACGTTCGCGGTGGCGAGCCCGACCGGGTCCGCGAAGGCCGCACGGGTGACGATCGCGATCATCAGCGCGACCAGGCCGATACCGCCGACCACGGCGATCCACCGCTGCCCGGTGAGCGTCTCGGCGAGGGACTCGGTGGAGTCCACGCCCACGAGCATGATCACGAACAGGAACAGCATCATCACCGCGCCGGTGTAGACCACGATCTGGGCGATGCCCAGGAACGGGGCCTCCAGAGCGATGTAGAGGATCGCCAGGGCGACCATCACCCCGGCGATGCTCACCGCGATGTGCACCACCCGGCGGGCGAACAGCAGGGTCAGGGCGCCGAGCACGGCCAGCGGGCCGAGGACCCAGAACAGCACCGTCTCACCGGTGGAGATCACCAGCTGCTCGGTCATCGTTCTCCTCCCTGGTCGCCGCGGGCGCGGGCGGCCGCCTCGGCAGAGGGCAGAGTCGGGTCGTCGGGGCGGCGCTCACGCACCCAGTCCACCTGTGTGGGGGTGGGCCCGTCGATCTCGTTGCGGTAGTAGTCGTCGTCGTTGGTGCCCTCGACCATCGGGTGCGGGGCGGCGAGCATCCCCGAGCGTAGCGGAGCGAGCAGCTCGTCCTTCTCGAAGATCATCTCGGCCCGGGTCTGACCGGCGAGCTCGTACTCGTTGGTCATGGTCAGCGCCCTGGTGGGGCAGGCCTCGATGCACAGCCCGCAGAAGATGCAGCGCAGATAGTTGATCTGGTACACCTTCCCGTACCGCTCACCCGGGGAGTACTGCGCGCCGGCGGTGTTGTTGCCGGCCTCCACGTAGATCGCGTCCGCCGGGCAGGCCCAGGCGCACAGCTCGCAGCCGATGCACTTCTCCAGCCCGTCGGCGTACCGGTTCAGCTGGTGCCGGCCGTGGTAGCGCGGGGCGGTCGGCTTCTTCTCGAACGGGTACTGCTCGGTGACCACCGGCGAGAACAGCGACGCCAGGGTGACGCCGAACCCGGCCACCGGGGCGAAGAACTCCTCGAGGGCGTTCTTGTCCAGGTCGCCGTCCACGTCGAAGTCGCTGCTCGCGCCGACCTCCTGGGAGGTCTTCTTCGTCGGCGCCGGTGACGACGAGCGCCCGGCCTTGCGGCCCTGCTTGTCAGCCATCGCTGTTCTCCTCCTCGCTGGCAGGTGCTCCTGCCGGTGCGGTGACCTTCGCGCGCCGTGGCGACGGCGGCAGCGACTGCCCGGGCAGCGGCGGCACCGGGTAGCCGTGGGCGAAGGCATCGAAAGGCTCGGACTCCTGCGCGGCGGTGGTGCCCGTGGTGGTCGAGCTCGGGGACCTGCCGGTCCTGCCGGCGGGCTTGCCGCCGGCGCCCGCGGCCGCGGTGTCCTTCTTCTCCGGGATGAGCAGCAGCACCACCGCGAACACCACCAGCACCCCGGCGAGGACGAACAGCAAGGCCTGCAGGCTGATGTCGGTGAACTGGCGCACTCCCTGGATCACGCCCACGCCGACCACCCAGGCCAGGGCGATCGGGATGAGCAACTTCCAGCCCAGGTGCATGAACTGGTCGTAGCGGAACCGCAGCAGCGTGGCCCGGACCCAGACGAAGAAGAACATCACCAGCCAGAGCTTGAGGATGAACCACAGCAGCGGCCACCAGCCCTCGTTGAACATGCCGCCGTTGATCGCCGAGAGCGGCCACGGGGCGCGCCAGCCGCCGAGGAACAGCGTGGTGGCGATCGCCGAGGCGTTCAGCATGTTGATGTACTCGGCGAGGAAGAACCAGGCGAACTTCATCGAGGAGTACTCGGTGTTGTACCCGCCGACCAGCTCACCCTCGGCCTCCGGCAGGTCGAACGGCAGCCGGTTGGTCTCGCCGAGCATGGAGATCACGTAGATGATGAACGCCGGCAGCACCGCGATGGACCACCACAGGTCCGTCTGCGCATCGACGATCTCCGAGGTGGACATCGACCCGGAGACCAGCAGCACGGACACCAGGGCGAGGCTCATCGACAGCTCGTAGGAGAGCACCTGGGCGGTGGAGCGCACCGCGCCCAGCAGCGGGTAGGTGGAGCCGGAGGACCAGCCACCGAGCACGATGCCGTACACGCCCAGCCCGGTCACCGCGAGGATGTACAGCACCGCGACCGGCAGGTCGGTCAGCTGCAGCGGGGTGACGATGTCCGTGCCGGGGATGTGCACCGCCGGACCGAACGGGATGATCGCGAAGATCATGAACGCGCAGAACACCGAGATCAGCGGCGCCAGCTTGTAGATCAGCCTGTCTGCGGCCTTGACCGTGATGTCTTCCTTGAGCAGCAGCTTCAGGGCGTCCGGGATGGACTGCACCAGACCGAACGGGCCACGCACGTTCGGTCCGAGCCGCTCCTGGAACCGGCCGATGATGCGCCGCTCGAACCAGAGCGCGAACAGCACCGAGAGCAGCAGGAACACCAGGATCGCGGCGGCCTTGATCACCACCAGACCGATGGAGTCGGCGGAGAAGTCCGCACCTCCCCCGGCCGCGAGCACGGGCCACGTCATGACTGCACCTCCGAATCAGCCGGGGCCAGTGCCACCACGGCACCCGCGCCGACGCCGAGCGAGCGGTAGACCGAGCTGCCGACCGAGTGCTGGGGCACCCACACCACCCCGTCCGGCATCGCGGCCAGCACGGTGGGCAGCTCCAGGCTGCCGGTCTCGCTGCTGATCACCACGGTCTGGCCCACCGCCACGCCGGCGGCCTGCGCGGTGGCGGCCGAGAGCATCGCGACCGGGCGGTGCGCGGTGCCGGCCAGGTGGGGTTCGCCGTCCTGGCCACGACCGGCGTCCAGCATCAGCCGCCAGGTGGCCAGCACGGCGCGCCCGGGCCCGACCTGGTGCGCGGGGGCCGCCTCGACCGCCGGCGCCTCGTGACGGGGACCGTCCCACCCGGTGAACTCGGCCAGCTCGGTGTAGGTGTCGGCCACCGTGCCGGTGCCCAGGTCGGTGCCGGCAGCCTCGGCCACCATGTGCAGCACCTTGGCGTCGGACATCGCCGGCCCCTCGAACACCGCCTCGAATGGGCGTGGGCGCCCCTCCCAGTTCAGGAAGGTGCCGGACTTGCCGGTCGGCGGAGCGACCGGCAGCACCACGTCGGCATGCTCGGTCACCGCGGAGCGGCGCACCTCCAGCTGGACGACGGAGCCGACAGCGGCCAGGGCACGTTCGGCCAGTCCGGGGTCGGGCAGGTCCTCCAGGTCGATACCGCCCACGAGCAGGGCGCCCAGGGTGCCGTCCGCGGCGGCGGTGAGGATCTCGGTGTGGTCGCGCCCCGGCGCAGCCGGCAGATCCTGCACACCCCAGACCGCGGCGACGTCCACGCGCGCCTGGGCCTGCGCCGTCGGGCGCCCCCCGGGGAGCAGACCGGGCAGCAGCCCGACCTCCACGGCGCCGCGGTCCCCGGCGCGGCGCGGCACCCAGGCGAGCCGGGCGCCGGTGGCCTCGACGAGCTTCAGCAGCGCGGTGTACCCGCCGGGCACCATGCCGAGCCGTTCGCCGGCGAGGATGAGGGCACCCTCACCGCGGAGCGCCTCGGCCAGCGCGGCGTGCTCGCCGCCGCCGGCCGCGAGCGCGGTGAGCACCTCGGTCTCGCCGCCGGGAACCACGGGCACCACGTCGGCGCGCAGCTTGGTGCTGCCGCGGGTGGCCAGCGGGGCGATCGTGGTCACCTTGACCCGGCCGGCGAGCATCCCCTTGCGCAGCCGCAGGAAGATGGTGCCGGCCTCCTCCTCCGGCTCCAGGCCGACGAGCAGCACCTGCGGGCTGCGCTCCAGGTCGGTGAAGGTGACGTCCATGCTGGAGCCGGCCACCCGGTGGGCGAGGAAGTCGGACTCCTCGGCGGAGTGCGCCCGGGCGCGGAAGTCCACGTCGTTGGTGCCGAGCACCACGCGGGCGAACTTCGACCAGGCGTAGGCGTCCTCGACCGTCAGCCGGCCGCCGGGCAGCAGGCCGACCCCGCCGGTGGCGCCGGTCAGGTGCTGGGCGGCCAGGTGGATCGCCTCGGACCAGCTGGTCGGCACCAGCTCGCCGGTCTCCTCGTCGCGCACCAGCGGGCTGGTGAGCACGTCCGGGGCGCTCTGCCAGGTAAAGGCGAACCGGTCCTTGTCGGTGATCCACTCCTCGTTCACCGCCGGGTCGTCCCCGGCCAGGCGGCGCAGCACCACACCGCGCCGATAGTCGATCCGGATCGCCGAGCCGCACGCGTCGTGCTCGGCGATCGAGGGCACCGAGACCAGGTCGAACGGGCGGGAACGGAACCGGTAGGCCGCCGAGGTGAGGGCACCGACCGGGCAGATCTGGATGGTGTTGCCGGAGAAGTAGGAGGCGAACGGGCGCCCGGAGGCGTCCACCGCCGCTGGGCCTACGGTGCCGGCGTTGCCCTGCGTGGCCGAGACCAGGGCGGGCTCGCCCATCGGGCCCACGGAGTCGTCGTCGGTGACCGTCTCGCCGCCGACGTAGTCCAGGATCGCTTCGTCGAACCGGCCGATCTGCTGGGCGTGCAGGCCGTGCACCTCATACCCCGGGGCGCCGCCACCACGACCCTGCAGGTCGATGAACGGGTCGCCGGCGATCTCGTCCTGGAACCGGGTGCACCGCTGGCACAGGATGCACCGGTCGCGGTCGAGCAGGATCTGGGAGGAGATCTTGATCGGCTTCGGGAAGGTGCGCTTCACGCCGGAGAACCGGGAGGTGTTCGAGCCGTGGTCGAGCGCCTGGTTCTGCAGCGGGCACTCTCCGCCCTTGTCGCAGACCGGGCAGTCCAGCGGGTGGTTGACCAGGAGGAACTCGATCTGCCCGCGCTGGGCCTTCTCCGCCACCGGGGAGGTGTTCTGGGTGCTCACCTGCATCCCCGGGGTGGCCTCCAGGGTGCAGGAGGTCTGCGGCTTGGGCATCGGCCGCACGTTCCCCTCCCGGTCCGGGGCGGAGACCTCCACCAGGCACTGCCGGCAGGCGCCGGCGGGCTTGAGCAGCGGGTGGTCGCAGAACCGCGGGATCTCGATGCCGGCTCGTTCGGCGGCACGGATGACCAGGGTGCCCTTGGGCACGCTCACCTCGATGCCGTCGATGGTGAGGGTGACCTCCTCCACGGGGGCGGGGGCCTTCTGCTCGGACGGGGCGGTCATGACGCAACTCCGGAGTACAGCGCGTTGGCTTCGTAGGGGAAGAGCTCCCAGGCGGGTGTGTGCAGGCCCTGCTCGAACTCTTCTCGGAAATAGGCGATCCCGCTCTTCACCGGCTGCGCCGAGGCGTCGCCGAGGGCACAGAAGGACCGGCCGTCGATGTTGTCGGCGACGTCGAGCAGCAGGTCGATGTCGCCCTCGGTGCCCTTGCCTGCCTCGAGCCGGTGCAGGATCTCCTTCATCCAGAAGGTGCCCTCCCGGCAGGGGGTGCACTTGCCGCAGGACTCGTGCTGGTAGAAGTCGTTCCACCGGGACACGCAGCGCACCACCGAGGTGGTCTCGTCGAACACCTGCAGAGCACGGGTACCGAGCATGGACCCGGCCGCGCCGACCGCCTCGTAGTCGAGCACCAGGTCGATGTGCTCATCGGTGAGGATCGGGGTGGAGGACCCGCCCGGGGTCCAGAACTTCAGCCGGTGACCGTCCCGGATGCCGCCGGCCATCTCCAGCAGCTCGCGGAAGGTGATGCCCAGAGGAGCCTCGTACTGGCCCGGTCGGGCCACGTGCCCGGACAGGGAGAACAGCCCGTGCCCCTTGGACCGCTCGGTGCCCATGTGGTTGAACCAGTCGGCACCGTTCTGGACGATCAACGGCACCGAGGCGATCGTCTCCACGTTGTTCACCACGGTGGGCCGGGAGTACAGACCGGCCACCGCGGGGAACGGGGGCTTGAGCCGCGGCTGGCCGCGCCGGCCCTCGAGGGAGTCCAGCAGCGCGGTCTCCTCACCGCAGATGTAGGCGCCGGCACCGGCGTGCACCACGACCTCCAGGTCGTAGCCGGAGCCGAGGATGTTCTCGCCGAGCAGACCGGCCGCGCGGGCCTCGGCGACGGCTGCCAGCAGCCGCCGGTAGACGTGCACCACCTCGCCGCGGATGTAGATGAAGGCCCGGTGGCAGCCGATCGCCATCGAGGTGATGATCACCCCTTCGAGCAGCACGTGCGGGTTCGCCATCATCAGCGGCACGTCCTTGCAGGTGCCCGGCTCGGACTCGTCCGCGTTCACCACCAGGTACCGGGGGCCACCGTCCGGCGGGGGCAGGAAGCTCCACTTCAGCCCGGTGGGGAACCCGGCACCGCCGCGGCCACGCAGCCCGGAGTCCTTCACCACGGTCACCAGGTCAGCGGTCTCCATGGTCAGCGCCGTGCGCAGCGCCTGGTAGCCGCCGGCCTCCTGGTAGGCCTCCAGCTTCCAGGACCGCGGGGCGTCCCACAGGTCGCTGAGCACCGGGGTCAGGGTGGTCATGCCGATCCCTCCTTGCCTGACTGCTCCCCCGTGCCGTCGGTGTCGTCACCGGTGGTGGGGCCCGACGGCGAGGTGTCCGCCGGGGCGTGCGGCTTGCGTTCCGCGCTGGAGCCCACCTTGCCCACCGGCTCGGTGCCGGCCTCGTGCGCGGCGGCCTGCTCGGTGCGGCCCTCGGGGGCGCGCCAGTTGTTCTTCCGGGACAGCTCCAGCCCGGCGAGGGTGGCCGGCCCGGCGGCCTCGCCCTCGTCGGCCCGGCCGTCGTCGAAGCCGGCGAGCACCCGGGAGACCTCCTTGAAGGTCGCCACCGAGTCGGCGCCCCGGGTGGGCGTGACCGGCTCACCGGCGAGCAGCCGGTCCACGGTCTCCACCGCCGAGGCGGGGGTCTGGTTGTCGAAGAACTCCCAGTTGATCATCATCACCGGGGCGTAGTCGCAGGCGGCGTTGCACTCCAGCCGCTCCAGGGTGATCTTCCCGTCGTCGGTGGTCTCGTCGTGGCCCACGCCGAGGTGCTCGGCGAGCCGGTCGAAGATCGCGTCCCCGCCCATCACCGCGCACAGCGTGTTCGTGCACACGCCCACGGTGTAGTCACCGTTGGGGTGGCGCTTGTACTGGCTGTAGAAGGTGGCCACGGCGGAGACCGACGCGCGGGAGAGGTCCAGCACGTCGGCGCAGAACGCGATCCCCGCCGGGGAGACGTAGCCGTCCTCGGACTGCACCAGGTGCAGCAGCGGCAGCAGCGCGGAGCGCGCCTCCGGGTACTTGGCCAGGATCTGCTCGGCGTCGGCGCTGAGGCGCTCCAGCACGTCGCTGGGGTAGGCGTGCCGGGCGGCGCGCGCGTCGACCGCCGCGCTGCCGGGCCTGCTCGGTGGGTTCGTCATCAGCGGTCCACTCCTCCCATCACCGGGTCGATGGAGGCCACAGCGACCACCACGTCCGCGATCGTGCCGCCTTCGCACATCATGCCGACGGTCTGCAGGTTGTTGAACGAGGGGTCCCGGAAGTGCGCCCGGTAGGGGCGGGTGCCACCGGCGGAGACCAGGTGCACCCCGAGCGGACCCTTCGGGTGCTCCACCTGCTGGTAGACCTGACCGGCCGGGACCTTGAAGCCCTCGGTGACCATCTTGAAGTGGTGGATCAGGGCTTCCATCGAGGTGTTCATGATCTTCTTGATGTGCTCCAGGGAGTTGCCCTGGCCGTCGCTGCCGACGGAGAGCTGGGCGGGCCAGGCGATCCGCTTCTCCGCAACCATCACCGGCTGCTTGCCCTTGCGGTCCTGGGCCTCCAGGCGGTCGAGCACCTGCTGGACGATCTTCAGCGACTCGCGCATCTCCTTGAACCGGATCTCCACCCGGGCGAACGCGTCCGCGTCGGTGGAGGTGGGGACCTCGAAGTCGTAGTTCTCGTACCCGCAGTAGGGCTGGGCACGGCGGAGGTCGAACGGCATCCCGGCGGAGCGCAGGATCGGCCCGGCAGCACCGAGCGCCATCGCGCCGGCCAGCGGCAGGTAGCCCACGCCCTTGAGCCGGCCGATGAAGATCGGGTTCTTCAGCAGGATCTTCTCCAGCTGGGAGATCCGGTGCCGGATCTTCGGGATCGCGTCCCGGACCATCTGCGTGCACCCGGCGGGCAGGTCGGTGGCCACCCCGCCCGGGCGGATGTACTCGTGGTTCATCCGCAGCCCGGTGATCGCCTCGAAGATCCGCAGGATCTCCTCCCGGCCGGTGAAGCCGATGGTCATCACGGTGGTGGCGCCGAGCTCGTTGCCACCGGTGCCGATGGCCACCAGGTGCGAACCGATCCGGTTCAGCTCCATCATCAGCACCCGGATCAGCGTGGCCCGCTCCGGCACGTCCTCGGTGATGCCGAGGAGCTTCTCCACGGCCAGGCAGTACCCGGCCTCCTGGAACAGGGGCGCGAGGTAGTCCATCCGGGTGCAGAACGTCACGCCCTGCGTCCAGGTGCGGTACTCCATGTTCTTCTCGATGCCGGTGTGCAGGAACCCGATCCCGGCCCGGGTCTCGGTGACGGTCTCGCCGTCGATCTCCAGCACCAGCCGCAGCACCCCGTGCGTGGACGGGTGCTGGGGGCCCATGTTGACGACGATGCGCTCGTCGGCGTGCGCCTGCGCGTCAGCGCTGATCTCGTCGAAGTCCGCCCCGGTCGCGACGTACTCGCGCGCGTCGCCGGTATCACCGATCGGCGCGGTCGCGCTGGGTCCTGAGGTGGGTGCAGCCATCAGTTGTAGGCCCTCCGCTCGTCGGGCGCCGGAACTGTCGCGCCCTTGTACTCCACCGGCACCCCGCCCAACGGGTAGTCCTTGCGCTGCGGGTGACCGGGCCAGTCGTCCGGCATCTGGATCCGGGCCAGCGAGGGGTGGCCGTCGAAGATGATGCCGAAGAAGTCCCAGGTCTCCCGCTCGTGCCAGTCGTTGGCCGGGTAGGTCTCGATCACGCTGGGGATGTGCGGGTCGGCGTCCGGGCAGGTCACCTCCAGGCGCACGTTGCGGTTGTGCGTCACCGAGTACAGCGGGTACACCGCGTGCAGCTCGCGGCCGGTGTCCTCGGGGTAGTGCACCCCGCTGACGCCCAGGCACAGCTCGAACCGCAGGTCCTGGTCGTCACGCAGGGAGCGCGCCACCAGCGGCAGGTGCTCGCGGGCGACGTACAGGCTGAGTTCGCCTGCGTAGACGACGACCTTCTCCACAGCGTCGTCGAAGTCCACACCGGCCTCGGCGAGCACCTCGGCGAGCACGTCGACGATCTCGTCGAAGTAGCTGCCGTAGGGGCGCGGGCTGGCGCCGGGCATGGAGACCACACGCTCCAGGCCGCCGTAGCCGGAGGTGTCACCGCTGCCGCGGACACCGAACATGCCTTCGCGCACGGAGATGACGTCCAGGGGGGCGCGACCGGCCGCTGCGACCTCCTGGGACGGGGTCTGCTGCTCGGCGGGAAGGTTCTCGTCGCTGGGGGTCACGCCAGCAGTCCCTTCATCTGGTGGGTGGGTGTGGCAGCCAGGGCGGCGGCCTCCACCTCACGGCGGACCTTCTCCCGGTTGATGCCCAGCGGTGTCTGCTTCACGACCTGCTCGTGCAGCTCCAGGATCGCGTTGATGAGCATCTCCGGCCGCGGCGGGCAGCCGGGCAGGTAGATGTCCACCGGCACCACGTGGTCCACACCCTGCACGATGGCGTAGTTGTTGAACATGCCGCCGGAGGACGCGCACACGCCCATGGAGATGACCCACTTCGGGTCGGACATCTGGTCGTACACGGTGCGCATCACCGGTGCCATCTTGTGGCTCAGCCGGCCGGAGACGATCAGCAGGTCGGCCTGGCGCGGAGAGGCGCGGAACACCTCCATCCCGAACCGGGAGATGTCGAACCGGGAGGTGCCCACGGCCATCATCTCGATCGCGCAGCAGGCCAGCCCGAAGGTCACCGGCCACATCGAGGAGGAACGGGTCCAGCCGACGATGTCCTCAACCTTGCCCAGCAGGAAGTCGCCGGGGATCTTGTCCTCGAGTCCCATCTCGCCTCTCCTCTCTCAGTTCCAGTCCAGGCCGCCGCGGCGCCACTCGTACACGAACGGCACCGTGATCAGCACCAGGAACGTGATCATCGCGACCAGGCCGAACACGGCGAGCTCGGAGAACGCCACCGCCCACGGGTAGAGGAACACCACCTCGATGTCGAAGATGATGAACGTCATCGCCACCAGGTAGTACTTCACCGGGAACTTGCCGGAGCCGCTGGCGTGCGGTGATGGCTGGATACCGCACTCGTAGGCGTCCACCTTGACCTTGTTGTAGCGCTGCGGCCCGATCACGCTGCTCGCGGCCAGCCCGCCGATGCCCATCAGCAGGGCGAGCCCACCCATGATCAGCAGGGGCACGTAGGGGTTGGTCATCGTTGGTTCCTCCGGACACGGCAGGCACTGGGGGTGCTGGTGGTGGGCGCTCTCCTGGCGCCGAGGCGGTCGGTTCGTCTCATGCGGCGGGCGCGATCCTGGTCAGAGTGGTGATCACCCGGTCGGTGAGGTCACCGCCGCGGGTGTCGTAGGAGTCGGAGAGCAGCTTGAGCACGAACTTCATCGCCCAGGGGCGAGGCAGCCCGTACTTCGTGCACAGCCGCATCACCTCCGGCTTCTCGATCAGCTTCACGAACTGCCGGCCGAGGGTGAAGTAGCCGCCGAGGTCCTCGCGCATCCGCTGCGGGTAGGTCGCCAGGGTGCGTTCCCGGGCGGCCGCGCCGGTGCGGGCGAAAGCCTGGGCGATCACGTCGGCGGCGATCCGGCCGGCCTGCAGGGCATAGGCGATGCCCTCACCGTTGAACGGGGACACCATGCCGCCGGCGTCACCCACCAGCAGCAGCCCGCGGGTGTACAGCGGGCTGCGGTTGAACGCCATCGGCAGCGCCGCCCCGCGTACCGGACCCTCCTGGTTCTCCGGGGTGAACTCCCACTCCGGCGGGGCGTTGCGCATCCACGCGGCGAACAGGTTCTTGTAGTCCAGCTGGGTGGCCTTGGCGGTCGAGCTGACCGAGCCGAGGCCCACGTTCGCCCGCCCGTCACCAAGAGCGAAGATCCAGCCGTAGCCGGGCAGCAGCTCGGACCTGCCGGGCTCGCCGGCCCAGAGCTCGAGCTGGGACTCCATCCACTCGTCGTCGTGGCGGGGGGTGCGGAAGTAGGTGCGCACCGCCACGCCCATCGGCCGGTCGTCCCGCTTGGCCAGGCCGAGCGCGGTGGCCATCCGGGCGGACACCCCGCCGGCGTCGATCACCACCGGGGCGTGGAAGGTCATCGGCTCGGCGTCCACCCGCCGGCCGGTGGCGCTCACCTGCCGGGCGGTCACGCCGATCACCCGGCCGGTGCGTTCGTGCAGCACCGGGCCGGTGACGGAGACCCCTTCACGGAGCTTGGCACCGGAGGAGCGGGCGTGGTGGGCGAGCAGCTCGTCCAGGTCGCCGCGGGCCCGGGCCATCCCGTAGTCGGGGTAGCGCTCGATCTGCGGCCAGGGCAGGTGGATGGTGTGCCCGCCGCCGACGACGCGCAGGCCGCGGTTGCGGATCCAGCCGTCCTCGGGCCGGGTGGGCACGCCCATCCGGACCAGCTCGGCCACGGCACGCGGGGTCAGCCCGTCGCCGCAGATCTTGTCCCGCGGGAAGGTGGCCTTCTCCAGCAGCAGCACGTCCAGCCCGGCGACGGCCAGGTAGTGCGCGGCGGCAGAGCCGGCAGGTCCTGCGCCAACGACGATGACGTCCGCGTCATCGTGGCTGCTGCGCACGCCTACCACCCGTTCCACTCATCCGTCCTCTGTCCGTACCCGACCGCCCGCGACCCTACTCGCGGAAGCGCTCGCGCCGAAGCGCCGAACCTGCCGTCGCGGATCGGTCCTCGATGCCTAGGCTACCCGGTGATCGCCCCTGGTGAGACCACGACCCGGCCCGAGTATCCCGCGAAAATCCGCCGCTTTTATGCGACTCGGGCATGCGCTAATTGCCGGTCGGGTCACCCTGTGGGACGCCGGGTTTCCGGACCCTGGGACCGGCCTCGGGCTTCGTCCCCCGGTGCAGGGCAACGATGCCGCCGGTGAGGTTCCGGAACGCGACCGAGCGCCACCCGGCCTGGTGCATCAGGGCGGCGAGCCCGCGCTGGTCGGGCCAGTCGGCGATCGACTCCGACAGGTAGGAGTAGGCGGCGGTGTTGGAGGAGACCAGCCGGGCCACCTGCGGCAGCACATGGTCCCGGTACAGGCCATACGCGCCAGCAAAGAGCGGGTTCGGCGGGCGCGAGAACTCGCACACCACCACCCGGCCCCCGGGCCGGGTGACCCGGTACATCTCGGCGAGTCCCGCCGTCGTGTCCACCACGTTGCGCAGGCCGAAGGAGATGGTGACCACATCGAAGGAGTCATCGGCGAACGGCAGCGCCGTGGCGTCCCCGACGACGAACGGCAGGTCCGGGCGACGCTCCTTCCCGACGGCGACCATGCCGGCGGAGAAGTCGCACGGGACCACCTCGATCCCGGCGTCGGCGTACACCTCGCTGGAGGTGCCGGTGCCAGCGGCCAGGTCGAGCACCCGCATCCCCGGTCGGGCAGCCACCGCGGCCACGGTGGCACGCCGCCAGAGCCGGTCGATGCCCATGGTGAGCACGTCGTTGGTGCGGTCGTACCCGGCGGCGACGCCGTCGAACATGCCCGCCACGTCGCGCGGGTCCTTGGCCAGGCTGGCTCGTGACATGTCCCCATCATCCCCCATCGGCCAGCCCGGGTCGTCAGGTCAGGGGTGCGCTATAGCGCACGGCTGGCATGACGACCCGCGGGTGGATGGGGGAATGGTGGGCTGGATCACGCGGGGCGGGCGGTACCGCGGCCGGCGGCGGCATATCCTGGCCGGTGATGACTGACGCTGCCGCCGCACCCGTGCCGCCGACCCTGCTCGCGCGGACGGTGGCCGTCCCCACCGGCGCGATCGGTGAGCTGCTCGACCTGCTGCCCACACCCGACCCGGCGGCGGCGATGGCGTGGGTGCGCCGCGGTGAAGGGATCGTCGGCTGGGGCGAGGCCGCCCGGATCGACACCTCCGGCCCCGGCCGGTTCGCCGAGGCCGACGCCCGCTGGCGCGACCTGGCCCGGCGGATGGTGGTCCGGGACGAGGTGCAGGCACCGGGCACCGGTCCGGTGGCGTTCGGTTCGTTCTCCTTCGCCGCCGGCTCCCCCGCCGGCGGGTCCCTGGTGGTGCCGGAGGTGGTGGTCGGCCGCCGCGGCGAGCGGGCCTGGGTGACCACGATCTCCTCGGCGGCCGAGCTGGCACCGATCCCCTCCCCCACGGCGCTGCGCTCGGCCTGCACGCCGTTGCTGCCGCCGGTGGCGGCCGAGTACGTCCCTGGTGCGCGCGACGGTGCCAACTGGCGCGAGGCCGTGGCCGGGGTGGTGGAGCTGATCCGCACCGGTGCGGTGGCCAAGGTGGTGATGGCCCGGGACGTCCGCGCCCGCACCCCGGCGGCGGTGGACGTGCGCCGCCTGCTGAAGAACCTCGCCGGTGACTATCCCTCCTGCTGGACCTTCGCCGTCGACGCGCTGGTGGGGGCGACCCCGGAGCTGCTGGTGCGCCGCGAGCGCGGGCTGATCTCCTCCCGGGTGCTGGCCGGCACCATCCAGCGCACCGGCGACGACGAGGCCGACCTGGCTCGCGCCGCCTCGCTGGCCCGGTCCTCCAAGGACCTGGAGGAGCACGAGTTCGCCGTCGACTCCCTAACCGACTCTCTGGCGCCGTACGCGGCGAGCACGAACGCCTCGGACGCCCCGTTCGTGCTGCACCTGCCGAACGTGATGCACCTGGCCACCGACGTCACCGCAGTGCTGGCCACTGAGCACACCGACATGTCCTCGCTGCAGGTGGCCGCCGAGCTGCACCCCACCGCCGCCGTCTGCGGCACCCCCACCGACCGGGCCGCCGAGGTGATCGCCGAGCGGGAGGGCATGGACCGGGGCCGGTACGCCGGGCCGGTGGGTTGGCTGGGCGCCGATGGCGACGGCGAGTGGGGCATCGCGCTGCGCTCGGCGCAGGTGGACGCCTCCGGCACCGGGCTGCGGCTGTTCGCCGGCTGCGGGATCGTGGCCGCCTCCGACCCGGCGGACGAGCTGGCCGAGTCCGAGGCGAAGCTCGCGCCGATGCACGCCGCGCTGGACCGGTAGGCAGACGCACCCTTGACCATCACCTTTGCACAGGCGTAGCATTCTCCCCCTGGCAGACCGTGGCGACGCTACACAGGTGTGGCGGTGGTATCCCGGGCACGGTCCCGAGGAGTAGAGGTGCTCCATGCCACAACAAGTATCGGGCAGGCTGGACGTTCTCGACGCAGCCGGCAACGTGACGATCACGTTGGACGGGAGAGCCGGCAACATCCGGGTGCTGACGAGCTCGGGCAACGAGCTGTTTCGCTATGACCGCCGGTACGCTGCGATCTGGGTCGGCGGCACCGGCAACGAGGGCGATGTCATCGTCCGCGACCAGAACAACAAGGAACGCATCAAGCTGGACGGCGGCGACGGCGACATCTGGGTCAAGGACGGCCGGGGGCGGACCTGGTTCCACTTCGACAGCACGTACGCGGCACTGTGGATCGGCGGCACCGGCAACGAGGGCGACGTGATCGTCCGCGACCAGAACAACAAGGAGACGATCAAGCTCGACGGTGGGCTCGGCGACATCATCCTGACCAACGCCGACATCGCCGAGGACTTCTCGATCGGTTCGGCGCAGGATGGCACTGCGGGCACCGTGATGGTCGTCGGGGACGACGGTCGCCTGGAGCCGTGCAGCGCCGAGTACGACCGCCGTGTGGTCGGGGTGGTCTCCGGGGCCGGGCGCTACCGGCCGGGGATGGTGCTCGACCGCCAGGCGGAGCACACTGACCACCGGGCGCCGATCGCCGTGATGGGCAAGGTCGGATGCCGGGCGAGCGCGATCAACGGCCCGATCGCCGCCGGCGACATGCTCACCACCTCATCCGACCGAGGCCGGGCGATGCGGGTCAGCGACCCCGGTCGCTCCTCCGGTGCGGTGATCGGAAAGGCGCTCGGGGCGATCACCGGCGAGGACGGCCTCGTCGATCTCCTGGTCTCGCTGCAGTAGAACACCCGAGGGAGCGACCATGGCCACGCTGAGGGACGTCGCTGGATGTATCGGAGTCACCGGCAGCTTCCGTGTGGGCCGCGACTTCTTCGGCTTTCTGCGCGGTGTGCCGTCGCGGGTCTCGCTCCGCACGCAGATCCGGCTGCTGCAGGGCAGGCACGTCCACATGAACTTCATCCGGGTCGGCAGCGAGAGCTACGGCGATGCCGAGATGCGCGAGATCGACTCGGCCCTGCAGTTCACCCGGGACACCTACGCCCAGGTCAACCTCGGCGTGGGGAGGATCGAGCACTACGTCATCCCCACCGCCGAGGCCGGTGGTGCCGAGAACATCAACAACAACGACGAGGCCGAGGACCTGACGAACGACTGGACCGTGCCCAACTCGGCTCTCGACATCTTCTTCGTGCTCACCTACTCCGGGTCCACGATCGGCTACTCCCGCGTGGACGGTCCGTGTGACAAGGACGCGAAGGGGATGGACGGCTCCGTGGTGGCGATCGAGGGTGCCAGCACGACGACCGGGTACGTGCTCGCGCACGAGGCGGGCCACTACCTCGGCCTGAGCCACAGCTCCTCGTCCGGCAACCTGATGTTCGGCACGGTGCCCAACGGGGGCAACCTGACCAGCAACCAGGGGTCCGACATGCGCGACCACTGCTTCACCAAGCGCGGCTGCTAGGAGACCAGCATGGCGACCACGACCCCACCGATCGATCGCGACGAGCTCACCCGTGTGATCCGCACCGGGGACCCGATCCACGCCGTGGGTCCGATGCGTGCCGTGGCCCTGCTCAGCAGCGGTCAGGTCCCCGATGCCCGCGACCTCCTCATGGACGTCGTCGTCGACCGAGGGCTGCAGCCGCGCCTGCGGGTCGCCGCCGTCCATGGGCTCTACCGGTCCGCGGGTCGCGCGCCCGGGCGGCTGCTCACCGAGATGGCAAGCCATGCCGACGAGTGGACCGCGGCGCCGATCGCCCTCGCGCTGGGCAGGGTCGGCGGCGAGAACGCCGAAGGCATGGTCGCCCGGCTCGAACACCTCGCCCCAGCACACCTGCGCAGCCAGGTCTCCTTCGCCCGCACGCTGCTCAGCTACCGCAACGGTCTGGCCACCCACCCGGTGCGCGCACCACGGCCACAACAGCTGCAGGATCCCGCTCGTGCCGACTCGGCCATCGGCGTTGCGGCCGCCACCTCCCAGGACACGACCGCCGCGGTCAAGGCCCTGGACGCCGACCCTATCGACGTCGATCTGGTTGCCGAGGGCGCGCGCCGGATCGACTGCCAGCCGAACACGTTCGTGTGGTTGTGGAACCGTGCCCTGGCTGCTCCGGAGCACCCGGGAGAGAACACGGTGGCCGGCGTGCTCACCCGGCAGGATCGATTCGGACACGGACACTCGCTCTCCCGGATCGCCCTGCTCACGCCCGGACGAGCCACCACCACGCTCACGATCCACCGTGCCGCCAGCGGTCAGATCGAGTACGCCGGCAGCATCTCGCCGCGAGGTGAACTCACTCTGCGAGCGCTCCGGGTGCCGGGGCTCGCGGCCGTCGCGATCGAAGGGCGGGTCAGCGACCATGAGCTCGACGTGGGCACCGCGGTCTCGGCCTCGACCATCCGAGCGGCACGAGCTCCGGCTGCGGGCTGACCCGCAGGGGGCGCTCGGACCGGTCGCGCTCGGGTTCCTGGCCCTGCTGCTCTCGGCGCTCACCGGCTGCACCAGCAGCCCGAACGGAGGAGATGATGTGAGCGTGCCCGCCAGCTGGCAGGAGGTCCGGGCGGGCCCGGTCACGTTCTGGGTGCCGCCGCAGCTGGAGGCGGCGGCCGCGCAACCGGCCGACTCGGTCGCCGGAGAACTCGTCGGAGACCAGGTGACCATCACCTACGACGTCGGCCAGTTCGGTCCGGGCCTCGCCGACCTGGCCGCCGAGCACCAGGTGCTCAGGACCCGGGACCGACAGGTCGCGGGCAGGACCGGCACCGAGGTCACCTTCCAGCCGGTCGGCGAACCGTTCGAGCGCGCCCGGCTCCTTCAGCTCCCCGTGACCGGCGGCGTCACCGCCACGGTGCGCGTCTCCTGCCGGGTGGCGGATGACTGTGCCGTGGCTGACCTCGTCTTCGACTCGATCATCGTGCGCACGGGCTGACCGGCGCGCTGGCGCACGCGGACGCCCCCTCCCGCGGGGTTCCGGCCCAGGTCACGGGAAGGGGCGTTCGCGGTGCGGACGACCTCAGGAGGCGACGTCCTCGCGGGTGGCGAGGGTGGCGGTGATCTCCTGCTGCTGCCCGTCCCGGACGACGGTCAGGGTGACCTTGTCGCCGGAGGAGTAGGTGCGCACGTACCCGGTGAGGGACTCGGCGCCGCCGACGGTGTGGTCGTCGATCTTGATGATCACGTCCCCGGGTTGCAGACCGGCCGCAGCGGCTGGGGTGTCGGCCATCACCTGGTGCACCTGGGCGCCCACCCGGGTGGCCTCGCCCACCTTCGCGGTGCCGTCGGTGAGGGTGACGCCGAGGTAGGCGTGCTCGGCGGCCCCGCTCTGGATCAGCTGGTCGGCGATCGTGGTGACCAGGTCGACCGGGATGGCGAAGCCGAGGCCGATGCTGCCGGCGTTCTGCCCGGTCGAGGCGATCGAGGAGGTGATGCCGATGACGTGCCCGGAGGCGTCGAACAGCGGGCCGCCGGAGTTGCCCGGGTTGATCGCGGCGTCGATCTGGATGGCGTTGGTGACCACCTGCTGACGGCTGAACTCGTCGGTGGTGCTCACCGGGCGGTTCAGTGCGGAGATGATGCCGGTGGTCACGGTCGAGCTCAGCCCGAGCGGGTTGCCCACGGCCATCACCGACTGCCCCACCTGCAGGTCCTCGGAGGTGCCCAGGGTCGCGGCCTGCAGGTCGTCCGGCGGGTTGGTCAGCTGCAGCACGGCCAGGTCGGTGGCCGGGTCGGTGCCGACCACCTCGGCCGAGAACATCCGCCCGTCGTAGAGGGCCACGGCGATCTGTCGGGCGCCGTCGACCACGTGGTTGTTGGTGAGGATGTAGGAGTGGTCGGCGTCGATGATCACCCCGGACCCGGCGGCCTCACCGCGGGCAGTGGCCACGTCGATGGCCACCACCGAGGGGCGCACCGCATCGGCGACCGCCTCCCAGTCGGGGCTGCCGTCGGAGCTGCTGGCCACGTTCGTGGGGCTGGAGGGGACCTGGACGAGCGCCTGGTTGTTGCCAGCGGGCGCATCGTCCTGCATCACCAGGGCGGTGCCGCCGCTGGCGAGCACCGCGGCGAGCACGGCGGCCGTGCCGACCATCAGCCAGGGCTTGCCCTTGCGCTCGCGGCGGGGCGGGTGCGGCTGCTCTGGCCCGTGCGGTCCGTAGGGCCCGTGCGGTCCCTGGTCGCCGGGGCCGCCGGGCGTCCCGGAGGGGGCCGGGCCGTAACCCGGCTGGCCCGGCTGGCCGTGCTGGCCAGGCTGGCCAGGCTGCGCGGCCAGGCCGTGCTGGCCGGGCTGGGAGTAGCCGGCCGCACCATAGCCGGCCGCACCATAGCCGGCCGCGCCATAGCCGGGCTGGGCCCCGCCGGTGCGGGCCTCGTCGGCGTGCTGGTACCCGCCAGCCTGGGCCTGGTCGGCCTGGGCCGAGCCTGGTTGCGCTGGCTCGGGCTGGGCCGGACCGGGCTGGGTCGGAGCGGGCTGGGCCGGACCGGGCTGCTGGAAGCCGCCGGTGGGCCCGGAGAAGGAGTCGGGAGCCGTCCAGGAGTAGGTGGGCGCACCTCCGGTGGGTCGCTCGTTGTCGTTGCTGGTCATCGGGATCCTCCATGTCGTGATGGATCCATAGAACGACGCGGACCTCCCCAGTGGCTGAGATGTCGCTGGGAACTCGCTGAGAACCTCAGTCGGTCAGTGCGGCGCGCGCCGCGGCCTCCACCTGGCGGACCAGCTCGACGGCGCGGGTGCGCTCGGTCTGCGGGTCGAGCAGCACGTGCAGCACGCTGCGCCCGCGCACCGGTGCGGAGAGCTCGCGGCCCAGGTCCGGCAGGGACTCGATGCGCGCGTACCGGGCACCGAACCCGGCCGCCAGCGCGGCGACGTCCAGCTGCTGCGGGGTGGCGAAGTACCGTTCGAACACCCCCTGGTGCTCGGGCCGGCCGTGCTCCAGGGTGGCGAAGATGGTGCCGCCGCCGTCGTCCAGGACGATCACCTGCAGGTCCACCTCCGGCTCCAGCCGGCCGCGAGCGAGCCCGCCGACGTCGTGCAGGAAGGTCAGGTCCCCCACCAGCGCCCGCACCTGCCGGCCGGCCAGCGCCAGCCCGGTGGCGGTGGAGATGGTGCCGTCGATCCCGGCCAGCCCGCGGTTCGCGACCACCAGCTCCGGCGACAGCTCCTCCCCCACCCCCGCGGTCAGGTCCGCGTGCCGCACCGCCATCGAGGAGCCGAGCACCACGGTGGACTCGGCGGTACCAAGCAGCAGGTTCGCCACCGCGGTACCGTCCAGCCCGCGTGCAGAGTTCAGCACCCCGTCGGCGGCGGCCGCGGCACCGGCCCAGCGCAACCACCACAGCTGTTCGGCGGCCGACGGCGGTCCGGGCACCGTGATGCCGTCGCAGACCAGTGCCGCCGTCCCGGCCACGTCCGCCCAGTCCGCGTGCCCGCTCACCACCACCACCTGCACGTCGGTGCGCGCGAGCAGGCGGGTGACGCTGCGGCTGAGCGTGGGGCGGCCGAGGACCACCACCCGCTCGACCGGCCCGGCGAGATCCTCGATGCCCAGCAGCACCCGCCCCGCCACCAGCGCGAACGCGCTGGACCGCACCCCCGAGGCCGGTTCGGCCAGCACCGGCCAGCCCCAGCGCTCGGTGACGGCCGAGATCTGCGAGGGGGCGCCGTCACCGGCCACGACCACGGTGCGCGGCCCGCGCGGCAGCTCCACCTCGGCGGCCGGCCGGGCGGCGAGCACCTGCACCCACGGCGAGGGCGGCTGCCCGGGCGACCATTCGTCGTCGGGCGTGAGCGGGTCGGCGAACGCGACGTTCAGGTGCACCGGCCCGGGGTTGCGGGTGCGGCTGCCGTTCGCGGCGGTCACCGCCCGCACGACGGCGGAGCGCACCAGGGCGGTGTCCTCGCCGTGGTCTGCGGGTACTTCCCAGTAGCCGCGCACCGCGTCGCCGAAGATCTTCACCTGGTCGGTCGTCTGGTTGGCGCCCACGCCGCGCAGCTCGTGCGGCCGGTCCGCGGTCACGACGACGAGGGGCAGGTGGGCGTGCGCGGCCTCCAGCACCGCAGGGTGCAGGTTGGCCACGGCGGTGCCCGAGGTGGTCACCACCGCGGTGGGCCGGTCCCGGGCCAGGCCGAGGGCCACGAAGGCGGCGCTGCGCTCGTCCACCCGCACGTGCACCCGGAGCCAGCCGGCACCGGCGGCCCCGGCCAGGGCGTAGGCGAGCGGGGCGCTGCGGGAGCCGGGTGCGAGCACCACGTCCCGCACCCCGGCGGCGACCAGGGCGGTGACCAGGGCGCGGGCGCACCGGGTGGACGGGTTCTGCGCGGGCTGGCTCACAGGTGCGATCCTGCCACGGCCTGCAGCCGCTCCTGCCAGCGGGCGGCCAGCTGTGGATCCGCGGCGGTGGCGGCGAGCCGCTGCGGGGTGGGGTCGATGCGGCGGAGGTCGATGGCGCCGTCCACGGGGAGCAGCGGGTGGTCGGTGACGTCGTCGGTGAACAGGTGCACGGTGGCCAGACCGCAGGCGTGCTCCAGGGTGGGCAGCGCGGCGGCCAGGGCCAGGCCGGCGGCGATGCCCACGGAGGTCTCCAGCGCGGAGGAGACCACCACCGGCAGGCCGATGTCCTCGGCGATGCGCAGCGCGGCGCGCACCCCGCCGAGCGGCTGGACCTTGAGCACCACCACGTCGGCGGCCTCGGCGCGGGCCACGGCGTAGGGGTCGGCGGCGCGGCGGATGGACTCGTCGGCGGCGATCGGCACGCTGGTGCGGCGGCGCAGGGCGGCCAGGTCCTCGACCGCGGCACAGGGCTGCTCGGCGTACTCCAGCCCGCCGGCGGCGCGGTCCAGGATCGGCAACCGGGTACGGGCGGTCTGGTAGTCCCAGGCGGCGTTGGCGTCGATGCGGACCTTGCCGGCGGGGCCGAGGGCGTCCCGGACCGCCTCGAGGCGGGCCTGCTCCTCGGCGAGCGACTGCCCCGGCTCGGCGACCTTGACCTTCGCGGTGGTGCAGCCGCCGGAGCCGGTGACGATCTGATGGGCCCGCTCGGGTGCGGTGGCCGGGACGGTGACGTTCACCGGGATGGAGGTGCGCACGGGGTCGGGGAAGCCCTGCTCGGCGGCCTCGCGGGCGGCGGCCAGCCAGGGGCGGGAGGTGGGTGCGTCGTAGTCCCAGAACGGGGAGAACTCGCCCCAGCCGGCCTCGCCCTGGATCAGCAGCCCGTCCCGCCGGGTCAGCCCGCGGAACCGGGTGTGCAGGTCGATGGCGTAGCAGGCGGTGCGCACGGTCTCAGGATAGGTGGGTCGCGGAATCGACGGACATACGGCACGAGCTCGGCGATATGGCGAGCTCGTGCCGTATGACCGTCAGTTCAGCGGTGCAGCGCGGCCTGCAGGCGGGTGGCCAGCTGTCGGCACCGGTCGGCGAACGCCGGTGGACCGAGGATCTCGAAGTCCACGTCCAGGGCGAACAACCAGCCGAGGAAGTCGTCGGCGTCGTCCCAACCGGCGCGCAGCAGGGTGTGCTCCGGGCCGTCGGGCAGGAGCTGGGCGGTGGCGGGGCTGATCCGGGAGGCGAAGCCGGCCACCGGACCGTGCAGCCGGGCGGTCACGTCGTAGCGGTAGGGCGAGCGGGTGATCGCCTCCTGCACGTAGGCGGCCAGGTCTCCGGCGGGCAGGTTCCGGGGGGTGAACCGGGCACGCTCGCCAGGGTGGGTGCGGATCCGGTCGACGCGGAAGGTGCGCCAGTCGCCTCGGGTGGTGTCCCAGGCGACCAGGTACCAGCGTTGCCCGGAGTCGACCAGGTGATAGGGCTCGACCACCCGCCGGATGCGTTGCCCGTCGGCTCGCTGGTACTCGAAGGAAAGCTGGCGGCGGGAGGCGATCGCGGCGGAGATCTCGGTGAGGTGCTGTGGGTCCACCGCGTCCGAGGGGCCACCGATCCGGGTGACGGCGGCCTTCAGGGTGGTGAACCTGCTGCGCAGCCGGGCCGGGAGCACCTGCTCGAGCTTGGTCAGGGCGCGCACCGAGCCCTCCGCCACCCCGGCGACCGGGCTGGTGGCCACCGCGGCCAGGCCGAGGGCGACGGCGAGCGCCTCGTCCCCCTCCAGCAGCAGCGGAGGCAGCCGGGCACCCGCGCCGAGCCGGTAGCCACCGGCCACCCCCGCGCTGGCATGGATCGGGTAGCCGAGGTCGCGGAGCTTGTCGATGTCGCGGCGCACGGTGCGGTCGGTGACGCCCATCCGTTCGGCCAGTGCTGCGCCGGTCCACTCGCGCTGCAGCTGCAGCAGGGAGAGCAGCTGTAGCAGGCGCGCGGTGGCGGTGGTCATGGCGTCGAGTCTAGAGATCGTCTAGGACGGAAGCTGTCCTAGTTCGACGAGATGCTGGGACCTCGACGGACGATGAAGGAGGTGATCGGTCATGACGCAGCTCACCGGTGCTGGGCACCACGTGTTCTGGCCGACCCGGGTGGAGCAGAACCGGGCAGGTGCCGGGCCGAACGGTCCGCGCAACCGGACCCTGGTGCGCCTCGGCCGCATGCTCGTCGCCCGGGGCCAGCGCCCGCGCCGCCAGGGCACCCGGCTGTTGCACCTGCAGACGCAGGAGGAGCGCATCCGCACCTCGGCGGCGATGCTGCGCGAGGGCGTGCCGCTCTGCTGAGCCCGCCGCTCGGTGCCGCGGGGATACCCGGGCGAGGAAGTGCCGCACCGCCCAGCCCGCCGCTCGGTGGCAATGCTGCCGCCCTAGAGTAGGGCGCGTGAGCCATGACCTTCCCGCCCAGGTGTCCGAGCTGTTCGATCCGCGCCGCTGGCGCGAGGTGCCTGGGTTCGACCTCACCGATCTGACCTACCACCGGGGCGTGGACCGCTCCGGTGAGCAGGTGCGCGACCTTCCGGTGGTCCGGATCGCCTTCGACCGCCCGGAGGTGCGCAACGCGTTCCGGCCGCACACCGTCGACGAGCTCTACCGCGCCCTGGACCACGCCCGGATGACCCCGGACGTGGCGGCCGTGCTGCTCACCGGCAACGGCCCGAGCCCGAAGGACGGCGGCTGGGCGTTCTGCTCCGGCGGCGACCAGCGCATCCGGGGCCGGGACGGCTACCGGTACGAAGGGTCTGCGCCCGGTGAGGTCGACCCCGCGCGGGCCGGCCGGCTGCACATCCTGGAGGTGCAGCGACTGATGCGGACCATGCCCAAGCCGGTGATCGCCGTCGTACCGGGCTGGGCGGCCGGCGGCGGGCACAGCCTGCACGTGGTGGCCGACCTGACGCTGGCCTCGGCCGAGCACGGCAGGTTCAAGCAGACGGACGCGAACGTGGGCTCGTTCGACGCCGGTTACGGCTCGGCGCTGCTGGCTCGGCAGGTGGGCGACAAGCGCGCCCGGGAGATCTTCTTCCTGGCCCGGGAGTACTCGG
>CAZMDO010000016.1:0-24565 GCA_964564445.1 uncultured Ruaniaceae bacterium
GGGAGGAGGAGTAGGAGCAGTGCTCGGACCACATCACCGAGTACATCGCCAGCTCCGCGGCGGTGGGCCGGCGGCCGAGCAGGTCGCGGATCTGCTGGTACTCGCCCTCGGTCAGGCCGAGCTCGGCGTAGGGCAGCTCCAGCTCGGGGGTCTCGGCCGCGTGGGCCACGGTGTCGGGCTGGTGGACGTCAGACATGGAACCCCCGGGGCTCGCGGCGAGTGGGCACGGCCCACAGGGTACCTGGCCCAGCCGCGCGCCCCGGGGTTCGGCTCAACGCCTGGACGCCGCCGAGCGCAGCCGTAGCGCCAGCCCGGCAGTGAGCAGCAGCAGGGCGGTCAGCGCTGCGGTCCACGGCCCGGGCGTGCCGGTGGCGGGCAGGTCGGCGGTGGCGGTGCTGTCGGTGCCGTTGCCGGAGCCGGGGCCGGTGCCCTCATCCGCACCGTCGTCACCCGGACCGGTGCCATCGCCCGAGCCGGCACCGTCCTCCCCGGGGTCGGTGCCGTCGCCCGGGTCGGTGCCATCACCGGGGTCGGTATCGTCGCCCGGGTCGGTGCCGTCCTCGGCGCCGAGCAGCTGCAGCACGCCCCACCGGGAGGTGTCCTGGTAGGAGCGGCCGGTCGGGTCGGACCAGGTCCGCACCGACTGACGCACCCCGTCGGTGGCGTCGTTCACCTGCAGCTCCACGCCGAGCAGGTCCCCGGCGGCCGCCTGGTCCAGCGCCAGGCCGATCTCGACGGCGTAGCCCGCCTCGGTCTCGGCGGTCGCGCTGGTCAGGTTGTCGCCGATGGTCTCCAGCTCGCCGCTGATGGACACGGCGCCGGAGAAGCTCACCCGGTACTGCCCGTCCACCGGCCGGAACGGGCCGGCCTTGGCGTTGTCCGGGTCGAGGAACACCTCCACCGAGTCCTGCTCCCAGGCGTTCGAGCTGGCCTCGTCGAGCACCGGGTCGGTGACCTCGAAGAGCAGGTAGAGCTGCTCGGGGGTCCACAGCAGCCGCACCTCGGCACTGGCCCCGGGCTCACCCTCGACCTGCACGTCGGTGCTGACCACGGTGGCGGACTCCCAGGCGCTCTCGGCCACGCCGTCGATCTCGATGGCCGCCTCGGCACGCGGCACCTCGGCGAAGGCGAGCGGCTCCACCAGGGTGAGCACCCCGAGCCGCTGGCCGTCCTCCTGGCCGTTGGTCAGGTCGTTCCAGGAGACCTGCTCGCCGGTGGCGCCGTCGGTGATGCGCACGTCGAAGGGCACCGCCTGCCCCTGGGTCGCCGCCAGCGGCACGTCCAGCACGACGGCGTAGCCCGAGCCGGTCTCCACGGTCGCCGTGGCCAGGGGTGCGGCGAGCAGGCGGGTCTGCCCGTCCTCACCAGCCTCGCCGGCGGCGCCGCGGTCGGCAGTCACCGTGGTGCCGGTGGTGAACACCTCCACCCGGTCGCCGGGGTCGACCGTGGCGTCGGCCACCTGCACGAACACGGTGAGCCCTGCGGGCGACCACCGTGCCTGGAAACCGGTCGCACCGTCGTCGGCGATCTGCGCCAACGGGAGCAGCTGCCAGGCGAGCGCGTCCGGACCAAGGCTGGTGACGTCGTCGGCCCGGTGCACGTTCAGGTTCTGGGTGAGCGTGGGCAGCTGGCTGGGATCGACGATGCCCCAGTAGGCGGGCTTGGCCTGCAGGTAGTCGTCGAAGGGCAGCGGGGCTCCATCGCGCCAGCTGCGGGAGTCGTACGGGCCCCACACGGTCACCGAGAACAGCGGGTAGTCGCGGAGCATGTCGAACACCTGGGCGTAGTAGTAGCCCTGCTGCACGAGCTTCTCCTCGGTCACGGTGCCATCGATCGGTGCGTCCAGCTCGGTGACCGCCTGCACCAGGCCGAGCTCGGCGAACTTCTCGATGCTCGCCCGCATCTGGCTGACCGGCTGGGCCAGGCTGACGTGGAACTGGTGGCCGAGGCCGTCGATCGGCACCCCGCGGTCCAGCAGCCGGGCGGCGACGTCGAACATCGCCTGCCGCTTCGCAGGCAGCTCGGTGTTGTAGTCGTTGAGGAAGAGCAGCACCTCCTCACCGAAGGCCTCGTCGGCGTAGCGGAAGGCCAGGTCGATGTACTCCTCACCGAGCACCTGGTACCAGGGGCTGCGGCGCAGGCCGTCGGCCTCGCTCTCCGCGATGGCCTCGTTCACCACGTCGAAGGCGACGATCGGGTTGCCCGGGGTGCCGTACTCGCCGTACTTGTCCCGGAAGTGGTCGGCCACGGTCTGGATGTGGACGCGCATCCGCTCCCGGAGCAGCTCCTGGTCGGCGGGGCTGTCGGTGAGCGGGGTGCCGTCGGTGTGGGTGAAGAACCAGTCCGGGGTCTGGCTGTGCCACACCAGGGTGTGCCCGTATACGCGCTGGCCGTTCGCGATGGCCGAGTCGACCAGCGCATCGGCGGCCGCGAAGGTGAAGGTGCCTTCCTCGGGCTGGATGCTCTCCGGCTTCATCGCGTTCTCGGCGGTGATCTGGTCGAAGTGCTTGGTGACCAGCTGTGCCGGGGCGCCGACGGTCTCCCGCTCGTCGATGGCCACCCCGATCGGCCAGGGCAGCACGTCCTGCAGGGAGGGGATGTCCAGCTGCACGGACTGGTCCGGGCTGGTCACGGCGATGTCGTCGACGAGGAAGTCGCCGGTTCCGGCCACGGTCTCCAGGTACAGCAGGGCGGAGTCCGCGGTGGTCATCGTGTAGGTGGCGCGCAGCTGCACCCACTCCTCGCCGGTCACCCCGGTGGCGGTGGTGATGGTGTCGTAGGCGGTGTCCTCCCCCGCGTTCTCCCGCTGGATGCTCAGCCGCACGTCGGCCGGCTCGGTGGCACCGGTGGGCAGCTTCACCCAGGCGGAGATGGTGTACGGGGTGCCCTCGGCGAACACCTCGGTCACGTCCGCGCCGACGCCGTTCCATGCCTGGGTCCGGTCGGCCGCGAGGGCGCTGTGGTCGCCGGTGCGCGCCTCGGTGTCGATACGGGTGAGGGTGCCGTCCCCGCGGGCGGTCCAGGGGCCGAGGTCGGTCTCGAACCCGGTGCTCAGCGGGGAGTCGGTGCCGCCCGCCGGGGGCGGGCCGGTGATGGTGACGTCGTCGACGAGGAAGTCGGGGTGCTGCGCACCGATCGGGGCGGCCTCCAGGTAGAGGGTCGCGGCGTCGAGCCCCTCGCCCAGGGTGTAGCTGCCGCCGACCTGCACCCACTCCTCGGCGGTGACCGGGACCGCCTCGCCGATCCACTCGTACTGGTTCTCCGCCTCCGGGGCCTCCATGGTGAAGTGCATCGCGCTCTCGCCGCTGGTCCCGGGTGCGAGCCGGACCCAGGCGGTCACGGTGTACTCCTCGCCGGGGGTCAGCAGCGCCAGGGCGTCGGTGGCGGGGCCGTTCCACTCGCCGGTGCGGCCGCTGACCAGCAGGGCGTTCTCGCCGCCGTGGGCGGCCTCGCTGGTGATGGTCAGGTCGACCCCGCCGCGCGGCTGCCAGGGGGCGAGGTCGCCGTCCTCGAAGTCATTGCTGAGCACGGTGCCATCGGCTGCGGGGGCCAGCGGGGCGGTGGGCTGGGGGGCGGTGGGCTGGGGGGCGGCTGCTGCCGGGGCGGCGGCCAACGCCACCACCATCCCGGCCGCTAGCCCTACCGCTCCGATACTTTCGATCCAGCGCGTTCGTCGCACGGTCGCTCCTTCGCGAGAGTGTGGGGGACAAGTGGGCCCGGTCACCCTCGATACAGGGGGCAGGGTGACCAGGTAGGCCACACCCTAGCGAGTTGTGATCGCCGACACAATCGTTATCTGACTCGATACTTTCGATAGCCGTGGCCGCAAGGTCATGAAAGATCGGGCACGGGTGACCGGGTGCGCTTGACCGTGTCGGCCGGGGCGGCTCAGCGGAGCACCTGGTCCAGGGCGTCCAGGAAGAAGTAGTCACCCCACATCACCGACTCGTCCACCCCCAGACCCTTGGCCTCGTGATAGCTGCCGTGCTTGAGCAGCCCGTCCCGGTCTTCCTCCCGGGGGCTGAAGAACTCGGGGGTGGTGAGCTCCAGCAGGGTCGCGACCGCATGGTCGGCGTAGGCCCGCGCCCGCGCCGGGTCGGGCACCAACCCGGCGAGCTGCCACAGCCCGGCGGCGGCCGCTGCCGCAGCGGAGGACTCATACGGGCGGGCCGGCGTGGGTTCGGCCCAGTCGTTCGGCGGTACCAGGGCGGACCGGGTGCGCTCCACCCAGAAGTCGGCACAGGCGCAGGCGGTCTGCAGGAACCGCCGGTCGCCGGTGAACCGGTAGACGGTGCCGAAGCCGTGCAGCGCCCAGGCCTGCCCGCGCGCCCAGGACCCGTCCGCCCGGTAGCCCTGCTGCGTGCTCTGCCGCAGGAACTCACCGGTGTCGGGGTCGAAGATGCCCTCGTGCGCGGCCGAGCCGTCGCCGCGGACGAGGTAGCGGCGGGTGGTCAGGCAGTGCCGGCCGGCGATCTCCGCCAGGTCGGCGTCCCCGGTCTGTGCGGCGGCGTAGTAGACCAGGTGCACGTTCATCATGATGTCGATGAACAGCGACTCCGGGCCGCGGAAGCTGGGCAGGTAGCCGCCGGCGGTGCGGAACCGGCTGGCCATGGTGCGCCCGGCGGTGATGAGCACCTCGCGCAGCGGCTCCTCGCCGGTGAGGGCATACCACCGGTGGTAGGTGGGCCAGAACAGGAAGCCGAGATCGTGCACGGTCTCGTCCGTGCGGCGGGGGTGCAGGTGCTCGGTGTAGCGCTCGGCGGCGCCCCGGTACCAGTCGGCGTACCCGCCGCTGCTGTGCGCGGCGACCAGCCACAGCTGCCCGCCGAGGAAGCCCTCGCACCAGCTCGTCCAGGACTCCCCCTCGAAGTCCCAGCGGCCGTCGGTGGTGTAGAGCGGGAACTGGTCCGGGTGGTCGTTGACCAGTGCGTACAGCGCGCACCGGGCGCTGGACCAGACGCGCTCCGCGGCCGGCGTCAGCCGGGGGTCGACCTGGTAGCCGGCGGGCAGCACGACGGGCAGCATCTCGGGGAGCACGGCCGGGGGCTGCTCGGCGGCCGCGGTGTCGGTGGCGGTCATGGCCCTAGTCTGTCCCCCTGCGCGGGCAGCCGCAGGGGCAGCGGAGGCTGCGCCGCCGGAGTCTGCGCCGCCGGCGAGAGGGGCGTACCGTGCTGCTATGCACCAGCCCGGCTCCATCGAACGAGAACGGCGTCGCACACGGCGGGGGCGGTCATGACGATCACCCGTGATCACCCGTGGGTGGGCGAGCCGAAGGCGAACCCGGTCGTGGCGGGCATCGAGCCCGGCCAGGATCCACGCGTGCTGGACGGGGCCCGGGAGTTCGCCGAGCGGCTGGGGACCGGCATCCTGTGCGTCTGGGTGGACCCGGGCCACCTGGTGGTCTCGGCCGAGCTGGCCGGGTCGGTGGCCACGGTGCCGGTGGACCCGGACGACGCGGACGAGGACCCCAGCGAGGTGGAGGACAGCCTGATCGAGTTCGTGCAGCAGCACCTGCAGGGGCGGGAGGTGTCCTGGCGGTTCGTCTACACCGCGGGTGAGGTGGCCCGGGGGCTGGGCCGGGTGGCCCGGGAGTACCAGGCGCCGATGATCGTGGTGGGCAGCCGCCGACCAGGTTTCGCCGGCTGGATGAACGAGCTCATCGGCGGGTCGGTGGGCGGGCACCTCGCCCACACCCAGGACATCCCGGTGCTCGTGGTGCCCCTCTCCGGCCGGCGCGGCTGACCGGCACGGGAGACCGGCGCAGGTGGATGGCGGCACCGACGGGGCCGGCTGCCTGCAGCGCGACCTGCGCGCGAATCGATTCACGGCGGGTACCGCCGAGCGCTTAGAGTGGCCTCCTGTAGGGGAACCAAAGGAGGACGGCGTGCCGCCGGTGACGATTCAGGAGGTCGCACGGCATGCTGGCGTGTCCGCGGCGACCGTGTCCAACTACTTCAACTGGCCCGACCGGCTCTCGGACCGGATGTCCGAACGGGTGCGTTCGGCGGTGGACGAGCTGGGCTTCGTGCCGAACATGCCCGCCCGCCAGCTGCGCACCTCCCGCAGCGGGATGATCGGGATCTCGGTGATCAACGCCTCGAACCCGTTCTTCGGCGAGATCGTGGTGGCCGTGGAGCAGGCGGCCGCGGAGAAGAACCTGAGCGTGATGGTCGGCAGCACGCACGAGTCCCCGCAGCAGCAGCGCCAGTACCTGCGCATGTTCGAGCAGTTCCGCTTCGACGGCATCATCCTCACCCCGTTCGACGACAACCTGCAGCAGGCGCACGAGATCGGCGCCCGGGGCACCCCGGTGGTGCTGGTCGACCGCACCGACGACGAGGGTCTGCTGCCCTCGGTGGGCACCGACCACGAGGCCGGCGGGTACCTCGCCGCCCAGCACCTGATCGAGCAGGGCTGCCGGCGGCTGTGCTTCGTCTCCGGACCGCGGCGGGTGCAGCAGATGGTGCGCCGGCTCCGCGGCTACCAACGGGCGGTGGACGAGGCCGGCGACGTGAGCCTGGAGCTGCTGGAGTTCCCGGACCTGGACGTGGACCTGGGCCGGGAAGCGGGTCGGCTGATCGCCGACCGGGCACCGGCGGACCGCCCGGACGGGGTGTTCGGCGGGAACGACATGCAGGCGATCGGCATCGTCGCCGAGCTGGTCGATGCGGGGGTGGACGTGCCCGGGGAGGTCGCGGTGATCGGGTACGACGACATCGTGTTCGCGGCCACCACGGCCCGGCCGCTGACCTCCATCCGCCAGCCCAGCCGGGAGATCGGTGCCGCGGCAGCGGCGATGCTCTTCGACCGGCTCCTCTCCCCCGACCGGCCGGCGCAGCAGCAGCTGTTCGAGCCGGAGCTGCAGGTGCGGGCCAGCACCCGGCGCTGACCCGCCCGGGCAGCCGGGTGTTGAGCATCCGGCGCGGCACAGGCGAGAGTGGAACCCCGACGCAGAGGAGCTGGAGATGACCGACGCAGACAGCCAGGCCAGCAAGCCCATCGACGCCGCCCGGGAGGCGCTCACCGTGCGCCGGGTGTTCGGCGAACCGTACGAGGCCGACGGTGCCACGGTGATCCCGGTGGCGCGGGTGGTCGGCGGTGCCGGGATGGGCTACGGGTCCGGTGCGGGCCGCGACCCCCGGTCCGGTGAGGGCGGTCCGATCGGGGAGGGCTCCGGCGGTGGCGGCGGTTTCGGGGTGCGCGCGGTGCCGGCCGGGGTGTTCGTGGTCCGCGGCGGCGAGGTCACCTGGAAGCCGGCGTTGAACCTCAACCTGGCGATCCTCGGCGGGCAGGTGCTCGCCGGTGTGGTCGCGCTGGCGGCGGCGTGCACGGCGCGCAGCCGGGCGAAGCTGCGCAGCCGCGAGCTGCTGCTCGGCCGCCTCGGCCGCGACTGAGCGGCACGTCCGGGAGCGGGCGCCGCCAGGCCCAGGCGACCGCCGCACGCAGCCGGGCGCCACGCGCGGATCAGACCAGCGCGCCGAGGGCCTCAGTCAGCCGGGTGCCCATCAGGTGGTAGCCCTCGGCGTCCGGGTGCAGCCCGTCCGGGAGCAGGTGCGCCTCGGCCAGGCCGAGCACCGCGAGCCCGTCGACCAGGTGCAGGTCGGGATCGTCCTCGGCGAGCACGTCGACCACCTCGGTGAGCGCGGCGCGCATGGTCACCAGGTCCAGGCCGGCCGTGCTCGGCGTGGTCTCCCGGTCGGGGGAGCCGATCGGGGTGATCACGGCCATCGGGGTGCCCGGGTGGGCGGCCCGGAGGCGGTCCAGGAAGCCGGCGACCTGCGGGGCGAAGGACCGCTCGCTGAACGAGCCGGCGTTGTGGATGTTGATGCCCAGGCACAGCGAGACCAGGTCCGCGGGGTGGGTGGCGATGGTGTGCTCGACGATCGGGTCCAGGTGGCACTGGCCGGACAGGCCCAGGCAGAGCAGGTCCCAGCCCAGGGCGGTGGCCACGATCGCCGGCCAGGTCTCGCTCGGGCCCGCGGCGGCGCTGCACTGGCTGATCGAGGAGCCGTAGGTGATCCACCGGGGCCGGCGCGGCAGCCCTGCGGCGACCGTGGCGCCGAGGAGCTCCAGGGTGCCCACACCGGTGCGGCCCACCTGCGGCAGCCAGATCCGCACCTCGTGCTCACCGGGCGGCAGCTCGTGGACCAGGGTGTGCCCACCGGGGGTGAGCTCGCGGCGCTGGGCGAGGTGGCCGTCCACGGTCACGTCCACCGTGCCGGGCGTCTCGTAGGCGAAGGTCAGGGGCAGGCGCACGGCGGTGGCGTCGGTGACCAGCTCCAGGCGCACCCCGGCGGCCATCTGCGCCATCTCGATCAGGGTGGGGGCGTGCGCCCGGCGGGCGCGTTCCGGGGGCAGCCGCCAGGGCCGGTGCACCTCGCCGTCGGTCACCCAGGCGACGGCGCCGCGCCAGTACGGGGAGTCGGCCCCGGGGACGATCCGGACGGTCTCGGTGGCCTGGAGGGCTGCGTCGCTCACGGCCAGCAGCGTACCCACCCCCCGGCACCCCGGTGCGCGGGGTGCGCCTGGTGAGCTCCGCCGTCGTGCCGCCGGAGCAGCCCGCGGCCACGCAACCCTCGCTACGCCCGGTGAGCTCCGCCGTCGCCGGCCTGGAACGCGTGGATGCGTTCGATGGCGGTGGTGACCGCCTGGGTGCCGGCGCCGAAGGAGAGGCGCACGAAACCCTCCCCGCCGGTGGGGTCGAAGTCGATGCCGGGCACCAGCGCCACGCCGTGCTCCTCGAGCAGCGCCCGGCACCAGGTGACCGCGTCCGGGTAGGGGCCGAGCGCCTCGCCGAGGCCGGCGTAGAGGTAGAAGGCGCCGTCGGCGGGGGCGACCGGACCCCAGCCGAGAGAGGGCACCAGGTCGAGCAGCTGGGTGCGGGTGCTGGCCAGGCCGGCCACCCGGGCGTCGGCGGCGGCGTAGGAGGCCTCGCTGAACGCGGCCAGGGCGGCGCGGGCGGCGGGCACCGGTGGGCACAGCGCCAGGTTGCCGGCGAGGGAGTCGATCGCCGCGCGCAGGTCGGTCGGCAGCAGCATCCAGCCGAGCCGCCAACCGGTCATCCCCCAGTACTTGGAGAAGGAGGAGACCACCACACCGGTGCGGCTGGACTCCCAGGCGCTCACGCCGCGGGCGTCCGGGGCGCTGGGGTCGGCCGGGTAGGTGATGCCGTGGTAGATCTCGTCGCTGACCAGGCGGACCCCGTGGGCGTCGCACCAGCTGGTGAGTGCGGCCAGCTCCGCGCGCGGGACCATGGTGCCGGTCGGGTTGGCCGGGGAGGCGAGCACCAGGCCGGCCAGCGGCGCCTCGGCGTGGGCGGCGGCGAGCAGCTCGGGGGTGGGCTGGAAGCGTTGCTCGACCCCGCAGGGGATGTCCACTACCACGCAGCCGAGCGCGGTGAGGATGTTGCGGTAGGCGGGGTAGCCGGGGCTGGCCAGGGCGACCCGGTCGCCGGGTTCGAAGGCGGCGAGGAACGCCAGCTGGAAGGCGCCGGAGGAGCCGGTGGTGATCGCGACGTCCTCGGCGGTCAGGTCCAGGCTGTACCAGCGGCGGTAGTGGCCGGCGACGGCGTCGCGCAGCTCGCGGGGGCCGAGGGCGCTGGAGTAGCCGAGGTCGTTGCCCTGGTGGGCCTCGATCGCGGCGGCGGCCACGTCCGGCGGGGCGCCGCCCTCGGGTTCGCCGGCGCACAGGGAGATCACGTCCCGCCCGGCGGCGCGGAGCTGGGCGACCCGGTCCAGGATGCTCATCACCTGAAACGGCGGGACGGCGGCGCGGGCGGCGACCTTCACGCGGGGGCCCCTTCCTGTCGTGCCGGAGCCGGCCCGGTCGACCCGCGAGGCTGCAGACTCGGCGTGGAGTCCAGGAACGCCTCCGGCGCTGCACCGTCCAGGACGTCGAAGAAGCGGCGGGCCACGTGGGAGCCGAACGCGACCACGTCGTGGCTCAGCGCGGTGAGACCCGGATACGTGTAGGTGCACAGCACCGAGTCGTCCCAGGCCACCATCGAGACGTCCTCGGGCACGCGGATCCCGAGAGCGAGGGCCGCGGAGAGGCCCGCCACCGCCATCACGTCGTTGTCGAAGACCAGCGCCGTGGGCCGGTTCTCACCAAGCATCAGCTCCCGGGTGGCACGGGCACCGGCGTCGAGGGAGTAGTCGGTGCGCACCAGCACGGCGTCCAGCTGGCGCCGGTCGAGCTCGTCCAGGAATGCGTCGTCGCGGATCCGGGTGTGGGCGAGCTGTCCCAGCCCGGAGACGCGCGCGATGCGCCGGTGCCCGAGCTGGTCCAGGTGCGCGACAGCCTCTCGCATCGATGTCGCATCGTCGGTCCAGACGCTGGTCAGCCCGCCGGCCACGCTCGGGTCGCCGACCACCACCGTGGGGAGGGCTCCTGAGCGGCTCGCCCACTCCACCCGCGGGTCGTCCAGGGTCAGGTCCACCAGGATCACGCCGTCCACCCGCCGGCTGGACCGCCACTTCTCCAGCGTCTCCAGCTCCGCTGCCCGGTCCGGGGCCACCTGGAGCAGGAGGCTGTAGCCGTGCGGCGCGAGCTCGATCTCCAGGCCGGCGAAGAACTGCATGTAGAAGGACTCCACGCCCAGGCCGCGGGGGTCGCGCGCCAGCACCAGCCCCAGGGTCTCGGTACGCGAGCCGACCAGAGACCGCGCGGCGCTGGCCGGAGCCCAGCCCAGCTCCTCCGCGACCTGCAGCACCCGGTCGCGGTTCTTCTCCGACACGCCCTTGCGGCCGTTGAGCGCGAACGAGACAGCCGTGATGGACAGCCCGGTGCGCTCGGCGATGTCGAAGATGGTCACCCGACCATTCGACGACTTCCTTCGAGACGGCACGCCGCCAGCCTAGTGGCCTGGCTCCACGACCCGGCCGAGAACCCCGCCAGCACTCAGACCATGCGGTCAGCGGACCCGGATCCCGGCCAGGTCATGCTCCCCCTGCGCCAGGTACACGTGGATACCGCGCACATCGTCGAGCTGGGTCCGGCAGCTCTCGGGCAACGTGGTCAGGTCGATGGTGACGGCGTCACCCCCCTGGTGCGGTCCGCTCACCCACGCCGTCGGCGCGGTCTCGCACCAGGTCCAGTCCGGGCCTACCTGCAGCGCCACCTTCGGAGCCATCCCGGTGCTGTCGGCGACATCCAGCAGCACGGAGCGCCTCGAGGTGAGATCCACACCACCGGGCCCGCTGAGCCAGTTGCCACCGGCGCCCGCGTGCACGGCCAGCAGGTCGTGCACGCGGGTGGCCGTCCCGCCGTTCCCCTCCCAGTCGGGAACCGTCCAGTCGCCGCTGCCGGCGGCGAAGTCGGCCAGCTGCAGCTCGTCGTGCACGGGCGTGGTGCTGTCGAGAGCGAACAGGCTCACCGCCAGCGTGCGCCGGTCCACCGGTCTCCTGGACCCGAAGCGGTCCTCGGCCACCGGCGTCATCACCTGCGCACCCACGGCCCAGGCAACGGCCTGCCGAGCATCGGAAGGCACGTCACGACCGGCCCAGTCCTGGGCCGCCACCGGCTGTCCGGCCAGCTCCCAGAGCGCCACGGCCAGGTCCAGGCGCGTCCGACCGTCCAGCCTCGTCGGCGCCTGGTCGGAGTAGGCCGCGAGCACGTCGGTCAGCTCGGAGGTGTGGACCGCCCGGTTCGGGTGGAACCGGCCGTTGGCATCGCCCAGATCGAGCACCTCGGTACCCAACCACTCGATCGCCTGGCGGTCGGGATCGGTCCAGGGAATGTCCCGGTAGCGGCCCTCGGGCGGCTCTCCGGCCACTGCCCGCAGCTCATCCACCAGCACGGTGCCCGACTCCGCACCGCCCTCGGCGTGGTTGACGTAGACGTTGAACTGGCTAACCCGGGCAAGGGTCTGTGGCGTCAGCCGCCGGTCGGCATTCGCCGTGTCCCACGGCGCGGGCCGCCAGTCCAGGAACGGGATGGTCGCCAGGTACGGCTCGTCGCCCGCCAGCGAGGGGTACGCCTCGAAGGCGACGCCGTCGGCCACCAGCTGGAGCACGAGCTTGTTGCCCGAACCGTCCGGGTCGATCCAGGCCTCGAAGTCGAAGAAGCTCGACCAGTCGCCCTCCACCTGCCTGCCGGCTCCGGTGTAGGACTGGTTGTCGAACGAGTAGGACATCCTCATCGCCCGCTCCCCTGCGCCGACCGCGCCGTCGTCCGCGGAGACCAGGGAGATCTCGTTGGCCTGGTACTGCACGTACTCCGCCCGCAGTGCCGCATCGTCACCGTAGGACTCGAAGTCGTCCACGACCCCGTTCGGCAGCTGGGGCTCTGGCCCCAGGACTACCGAGGTGGTGCGAGAGAGCTGCCCTGCTGACGCGTCGGCGTGCAGCACCAGGGTGGCACTGGAGTTGTCCAGGTTCTGGGCAGGCACGTCCCACTGCCCGGTCCACCAGAGCTGGTCGTCCCCCGGTGGGCTCAGCTCGATGGTGGTGCCGTCCTCGGTCTGCACCCACACCCGGTCGGCGGCCGCCCCGGTGACCGAGGCCCGCAGCTCGACGGGTCCGGACGGCACCCGGGCGCCGTCTGCGGGGCTGGCGAGGTGCAGCACCGGCGCACCGAGGACCGCCTCGGTGGCCTGCCGGAGCTCATCGGAGGCGTCAGCGGCGAAGACCGTGGCCGGGTCCTGGTAGAAGTTGACGAAGTCGGCGAGCATCTCCCCGGTGGTCGGCGTGTAGGGCGTGGTGTCCCCACCGAAGTTGGCCCAGGTGAGCAGGTAGGCGATCTGAGCGGCGTCCGGGTCCGCCAGGATCGCGTCCAGCACGTCGGTGTACCAGGTGGGGTTGGCGTTCTCCCCGTCCGGGCGCACGCCGCCGTCGATGCCGATCTCGGTGGCGGCGGCTACCTTGCCGCGTTCGGCCGCCAACCGCGAGATCATCCCCAGATCGGTCACGAGCGAGGACAGGAAAGCAGCATCGGCCGCATCGTCGTAGGTGTCGAAGCCGAGCACGTCCACGAACTCGTCACCGGGGTAGGTGCGCAGGTAGCGCTCGGCATCGCCGCCCCACCCGCCCCCTGGGGAGAAGGCGTAGAGGAGGTTGTGCACGTCCTTGACGTCACGCAGGTACTCGACGGTGAACCGGAACAGCTCTGCGTACTCCCCCGGGGTGCCGAACGCGGCACCCCACCAGAACCACGACCCGGCGTTCTCGTGCCAGGGCCGGAAGATGATCGGCACCGGGGTGCCGTCCGCCGTCACGGCGTTGTCCGCCGCGAGCGCCACCAGGTCCAGGTACTCCCGCAGGTCCTGGTGGTGGACACCACCCGGGAGCACGGCGCGCAGCGCGTCGCCGGAGGTGTCGTAGAAGTCGCCACCGGTCACCACGTTCTCCATGTGCATGCTGAGGGTGGAGATGCCGCCGAGGCGGTGTGCCTGCACGATGCTCTGAGCCAGGGTGAGGGCGTTCTGCTCCCGAGAGGCCTGCATGCTGCCGGGGCGCTCCCTACCCTCGATGATCAGCGTGTCGAACCCGAACACGGCCGGGTAGTCCCCGGTCGCGGCACGCACGTCGGAGGAGGTGCCGTCCGGGACGTCGAACGTCTCGCCGTAGTCGGTGGTGTGCTGATGCCCGAACAGGATCCCGCCAGGGTCCTGCAGGTAGGCGAACAGGCTCCGCGTCTCGGTGGTCGCGTCCGAGTCCACGAGATCCACCTGGACGGGCTGCTGGACCGCCGCACCCTCGCCGGTGGTGCCGGCTGGGCTGGTGCCGGCAGCCGCGGGCGCGGCGGCCATGACGGTGGCGGTCAGGGCGGCGACGCTGGCCGTCACGAGGCGCCGGTGCAGTGGGTGACTCATCGTCGAGCTCTCTCCTTCAGGTCGTGCTTACCGGGCGTCCGTCGATCGGGCGCCGAGTCGGGTGTACGTCTCGCGCAGGTAGGCCCCGGCCGGCTTGCCGTAGGGGCAGTAGTCGTCGTCCTGGGCGGCCTGGCCGGGCGGGTAGAGCTGGGCCGGCCAGTCCCAGAGGACGATCCCGCGAACCCAGTCCCGCCCGGTGCAGGCGGTGAACATCTCCTGGTAGTAGGCGAGCTGTTCCGAGCCCGAGGGGGCACCGGGCAGCGACCAGTCGTTCGGTCGCTCGGCCGAGCCTGCTCGTGACGGGCATCCCGCCTCCAGGAACAGGAACGGTTTTCCGTGTGCGGCGACGACCGCTGCGATCCGGTCCAGCTCCTGTTCCCACCTCCCGGTCGGGTAGTACCCGCTGGAGCTGATCACGTCGACCGCGTCCCACCAGCCCACCCGGTCTTCCTGGTACTTGTCGCAGTTGTAGGTGATGAGGCCGGAGTACACCTGCCGCACGCGCGCCACCAGCGCCCGCCACTGCTCGTCGCGGGCATCGGCGCGGACCATCTCGCACCCGATGCTCAGCATCTGGACGCCCTCGGCCTCGGCGATCCGGGCGGCATCGGTGATGAACTCGGTGTAGGAGGCGAACCACTCGGTCCAGGTCGGTTCCCCCGGCACGTCCCAGTCGAAGAAGCCGATGTGGGCGCGCCAGGTCCCGTCGGCGCAGTTGACCACCGGCTTCAGGCAGACCTTCAGGCCGTGGCTCTGCGCCTCCCGGATGGCCCCGACGATCTCCGCCTCGGTCACGGTCGGGGCCTCCCGGTACCGGATCTGCGTGCTGAACGGCGTGTCCTGCACAGCCGCGTACGCCAACGCCGTCCAGGTCACGCCGTGCGCGACCATCTCCCGCATCGACTGCGCGGCCTCGGGCGTGTCCCAGGTGCCGCGTACACCGGTCCACCCCCAGGTCATCCCGGCGACGTAGTCGCTCAGCGCCTCCTCCGGGGCAGTCATACCTCGATCAGCTCCTCAACCTGCGTGGTCACCTGTGTCGGTGCGACGACCAGGTCGTTCGCGCTGCGCAGCACGCGCGCGGTGGCAAGTGCTCGTGAGTCCGCTCCCGGCTGGTGCCGCACGCGGAAGGTGACGGACTCGCCCGGGAGCAGGGTGACCATCCCCTGCTCGGTGCACGCGGACGGGTCGGCGACGTCGGCCAGGAGGGTCAGGTCACGCACCACGGTCTCCGCGGTGACCAGCACCTCGGTCTCGCGGTCGGACGTGCGACGGGTCCGGACGGTCAGCCGAGCCGCAGGCAGCGCTGAGTCCCGTGGTTCAGCGAACCACCAGAACCCGCGCACCTGACCCAGCTCTGCGACCAGCACCTCCGCCTCGGCCCCGGCGCCCGGATCGAGGTGAGTGGGCACCGGCACGGTGCGGCTCCCGCGGGCCGGTACCACCACCTCCGACTCGTGCTGCTGCCGGCACGCAGAACCGTCGGTCAGGGAACGACGGACCATCGTCAGCGTCCCGGTCCACTCCTCGTCGCTGTCGTTACCGAGCACCAGGACCATGCGCTCACCGCGCCGGGAGAAGGTGGCGACGCGTGGGGCGAAGGCGGCCCGCAGGGCGTACCACATCGGCTTGAGACGTTCGTCCGCGTCCACGGCCGCCCATGAGGTCACCGGCCAGCAGTCGTTGAGCTGCCACACGATGGCACCGGTGTTCAGCGGCGCCAGAGCGCGGAAGTGGTCGAGTGCGAACCGGACGGCCAGCGCCTGGTTCAGCTGCATCGCCCAGTGCCAGTCGGCGACGTGCGTCGGGACCCGGAAGTGACGCACCAGCCCGTCGGTGAGCTTGGCGTTGCCGGCCTCCGCCTTCTGGTGCGCGATCATCCCTGGACTCTCGGGAGTCAACGGATCGTCGCTGATCGCCCGGGTCAGCGTGGCCCATGCCGGCGGACCCTGCCAGCCGAACTCGGCCACGAACCGGGGGTGGCGCTCGGCGTAGCTGCGCCAGTCGAGCGAGTTCCACTGCTCCCACAGGTGGGTCGAGCCGTGCCGCTCGTCGTTCGGGTGCTCTCCGCCCGGGCTGAACGGGCTGCCGGGTGAGTACGGCACGTGGTCGGCCAGCTCAGCCACCAGACCGGGCAGCAGCTCGTAGTAGTACCACCGGCCCCAGGTCCTGCCGTCCAGCGTCAGCCGCCAGCCCCAGTCCTGCTCGCCGAGGAGGTTCTCGTTGTTGCCGCACAGCATCGCGAGACTGGCGTGGTGTGCGAGTCGAACGATGTTCTCGCTCGCTTCTGCCACCACCTCGCTGCGCAGCGGTTCCTCCTCCGGATAGGCCGCGCAGGCGAACGGGAAGTCTTGCCAGACCAGCAGGCCGAGCTCGTCACAGGCGTCGAAGAACGCATCGTCCTCGTAGATGCCGCCACCCCACACGCGCACCAGGTTCACGTGTGCTCCCAGCGCCTGCTCGAGCCGTCGGCGGTACCGGGGGGCATCGACGCGCGTCAGGAACGTGTCGTCGGGGATCCAGTTGACGCCCTTGACGTAGACCGGGGTGTCATTGACAACGAGCGCGAGCGGGGTTCCGGAGACGTCCGGGCTGGTGTCCCAGCGCAGCGAACGGAAACCCACGCGCTTCTCGACGGCGTCGCTCACCTCTCCCTCGACGGTCACCGTGACCCGGGCGTCGTAGAGCACCTGCTCGCCGTACCCGACCGGCCACCATCGCCTCACCTGGTCCAGCTCCAGCTCCAGCGTGGTGCGGCCGCTGTCGTCGTCGCCGACCGGGGCAGACACGCTCACCCCGGCGACGTCCAGGTGCACGTGCACGCCGCGGTGCGGGGCGGAGGAGGCGACCGTGACCTCGGCACGGACACGACCGCCGTCATCGACGGCAGTGGCGACCAGCCGAACCTGCTCCAGGCGAGCCTCGGTCCACGACACGATCCGGATCGGACGCCAGATGCCGCTGGTGGCGGTGTGCGGACCCCAGTCCCAGCCGAAGCTGTAGGCAGCCTTCCGGAGGGTCTCGTACGGCAGCGGATAGGGGCGAGGTCGGGACCCGTGCTCCAGGCTGCGGCTGAGGATCGCGTTCACCGGTGCGGTGAACGCGATCTCGAGCTCGTTCTCGCCAGGTCGGAGCAGCTCACCGATCGGCACGCGGTAGGAGCGGTGCTGGTTCGCCGTGCGCAGCAGCGTCTGCCCGTTGAGCCGGACGGTGGCGACCGTGTCGAGGCCTTCGAGGACGAGCTCGTGCTGGCTCCCGCTGCGGTCATCGGGTGGACTGAAGGTGGTCGAGTAGACCCAGTCGGTGCGACCGATCCAGGTCTGGGTCGCCTCGTTCTCGTCGAGGAACGGGTCGTCGATGAGGTCGGCGGCGAGCAGGTCGGTGTGGATGCACCCGGGCACCTGTGCGGGCACCCCTTCGGCGAGCGTTGCCCGCAGGTCGTCCGGCACCGGTCCGGAGCCCGCCCGCACGATCCACCCGGAGTGCAGGTCCCTCACGTGCGCCCTCACTTGACCGCCCCCGCGATCAGACCCTTGTAGATCCACTTCTGCAGCAGGAGGAACGCCACCAGGGACGGGATGATCACCAGCAGCGTCCCTGCTGAGATCACCTCCCACGCGCTGTTCGTGGTGCTCTTGAAATTGAACAAGGTCGTCGAGACCAGCCCTTCGGACGGTAGGTAGAGGAATGGGGTGTAGAACTCGTTGTAGATGCTGATCCCCTTGACGATCACCACCGTGGCGATGGCCGGCTTGAGCAGCGGCAGGATGATCCGCCAGTAGATGCTCCACCTGCTCGCGCCGTCGATCCGGGCTGCCTCGTCCAAGGAGACCGGGATCGACTGCATGAACTGGATGAACAGGTAGATGGCGATGATGTCGGTGCCCATGAAGAGCAGCACCAGGGCGGCCTTGGTGTCGTACAGGCCGAGGCCGTTGATCAGCTGGAAGACCGCCACCTGGCTCGTCACTCCCGGGATCAGCGTGGCGACCATCAGCAGGCTGAACACCAGCCGCCGACCCCGGAAGGCGAACCGGTCCAGGGCGTAGGCAGCCATCGTCCCGATCAGGATGGTGCCGACCAGGGAGAACGCGAGCACGATCAACGTGTTCACGAAGCCTTCGAGCATCTCACCCTGCACGAACGCCGTGGCGAAGTTGTCCAGGTTCAGCCAGTTCTCCGGCGGTGTGAGGGCGCCGGTCTGCGCATACTCCTCCCTCGGCTTCAGGCTCGCGAACAGGATCGCGACGACGGGCAGCACGGTGAAGCAGCAGGCCAGGACCAGGCTGAGGTACTTGCCGGTGCTCAGCACCCGGCTCTTGATCCGGGCCATGCGCTCCGGACCTGCGGGTGCAGCCGTTCCACGGGCAGTCACAGCACTCATGTCAGGTCCACCTCCTTGTCGGGAAGAACCTTGCGTTGGATCCAGGTGACGACCAGCACGATCACCAGCAGGACGACCGCCATCGCTGAGGCGAGGCCGACGTGTCCGTACACGAACGCCTCCTGGACGGTGGTGATCACGAACGTTGCGGTGCCGTTGGCGCCACCGGTGATGATGAACGGCGTCTCGAAGGCGTTCAGCGAGCCGGCGATACCCAGGATCAGCATGAGTGCCACGACACGGCGGATGCCGGGGAAGATGATCGCCCAGAACTGCTGCCACTTGTTGGCACCGTCCAGGTCCGCAGCCTCGAACAGCTCCGTGGGGATCGACTGGATCGCGCCGAGGAAGAGCACGAAGCTCAGGCCGGTGTACCGCCACACCGACGTGCTCGCCAGCGACCAGTTCGCCACTGCTGGGTCACCGAGCCAGTACGGGGTGTTCTCCACCCCGACCCAGCCGAGCACCGTGTCCAGCGTGCCGCCTGGGGTGAATACGTACTGGAACATGAACGCGATGGCGACGCCATTGATCAGGTAGGGGAAGAAGATCATCCCGCGGAAGAAGTTGGAGAACTTCGTGGCGAAGCTGAGCACGGAGGCGAAGTACAGCGCGATCGCCATCTGCACCCAGGTGGCAGCGAAGTAGTACAGCGCCACCACGAACACCCCGAAGATCTCCGGGTTGGTGAACACCTCCACGTAGTTGTCCAGGCCGACGATGTTCTTCGTCTGGTCGATCCCGTCCCAGTCCGTGATGCTGTAGTAGACCAGGTTCACCGCAGGCCAGTAGGTCAGCAGCAGCAACAGCCCCACGGCGAGGAAGAGGAACGACCACGGCGTCAGCGTGCTGACGATCCGCTGCCGGAGGGGGGCGGGGACACGATCCGGTCGGTGCCTCGTCCTCGATGCGGGGACGGGCTTGAGGCTGGTGGTCGGTGCAGTCATCTAGAGCTCCATCGTCTGCTCGGCGCCGGAGCGCGCCTCAGCCGGCGACCTCCTGGACGGCGGCGCCCCAGCGGTCGTTGAGCTCGGCGAAGTAGCTGTCCTTGTCGCCCTCGGCGGCTCCTCGGGCGATGTCGACGAGCTCCTGGCGGTAGTTCGAGCCGTACAGGTCGATGCGGGCCTCGTTCGCCACTGCGTCCAGCAGGCCTTCCTCTCCCTCGGGGGCAGGGTTGGTCTCCATCAGCTCCACGCCGGCGTCGGCCATCGCGGACAGGTTCTCCGGCAGCGGGTCGTCGACCACCGTGCTGACCATGCCCTGGCTCGCGGCATACCCGGACTCCTCGGTGAACCAGGTGATCCAGGCGAAGGCGGCGGCCTTGGCCTCGGAGTGGAGGCTCACGGCATAGGCGTAGTCGCCGCCCACGACGGCGTACTGCTGGCCATCGACGTTCGCCGGCCATGCCATGTAGCCGATGTCGTCAGCGGAGGCCCCGACATCCTCGGCAGCGGCCTGGATCTGCGAGACCGCCCAGGAGCCCAGGACCATGGCGCCGATGTTCCCGGCCCCCATCTCCGACTTCGAGGTCTCCCAGTCCGTGGTGAGCGGGTCGTCCTCGGTCAGACCGGCGTGCACCGAGTCGTAGAGCAACGAGTCGATCGCGTAGATGTCGGTGCCCTCCGTCCAGGGCGCAGGGTCGTGCGCCATCTCCGTGGCGGCATCGGGGTTTCCGGTGATCGCGCCGAGATTGCTCATCCCCTGGGAGAGCGGCCAGCCGTCCTTGTAGTTCGTGTACAGCGGGATCGCGTCCGTGTTGTCGGCGATCTGCTGCAGCGCCTCGAGCCAGTCCTCGTGGGTGGTGGGCAGCTCGGCGACCCCGGCGTCGGCGAAGACGCGCTCGTTGTAGACGATCCCGTTCGCGTTGCCACCGGAAGCGATGCCGTACAGCGTGCCGTCGTAGCTGCTCGAGGAGGTGAACCGGTACTGCTCGAAGTCCGAGAGCGGACCGAGCGGTTCGAAGAACTGCGAGTACTGCTCGGGGTTGACAGCCGAGGGGATCGCGAGCACGTCGCCGTAGCTGGACCCGTTCAGCCGGGTGCGGACCGTGTTCTCGTAGTCGTTGACACCCTCGACGGTGACCTCGACGTCGGGGTAGGTCTCGTTGAACTGGGCGACGTACTCCTCGAAGGTGCCGTCGCTGACCAGGTCGGTGCGGTTGGTCAGCACGGTGATGCTGCCGGACGCGTCACCATCGATCGTGTTGTCGGCGTCGCCGGAGCTCGCTCCGCCGGAGCAGGCCGCGAGCGCCATGGTCGTTGCCAGGGCGGCCGCCAGGCCGGTTCCTGTTCTGCGTGCGGACATCTCTTCTCCTCATCAGTGGTTCCTGGCGCTTCGGTGTGCCAGGGGCTCCAGCGTCGGAGCGCTGGGAGTTCACGGTAGAGGAACTGTGGCATGAAGTAAAGGGTTTTTGTTGGCGAGATTTCAAGCATTGCCGGCAGGCGCTCTCGTTGGCTATCGTTGGCGGCCGTCCCCTTCTGGCCGGTAGACGACGGACCTCGGTACCGGCCTCCGACCCGACCGAGGGATGGGCATGCCTGAGCTGATCCACCTGGAGCACGACGACGTCGCACTGGTGCTGGACGCCCGTGGAGAGGGCCTCCCCCGGGTGCTGCACTGGGGGGCTCCGCTCGACTCGCTCGGCCCGGGCGACCTGGCCGCGCTCGCTGACGCGGTCGCTCGCCAGACGCCACCTGGCACGCTCGATGCCGCACCGCACCCGACCCTGGCGCCGCAGGAGGCCGACGGATGGTCCGGCCGACCGGGCGTGCAGCTGCGCAGGGACGGTCTGCTCGTCCATCCGCGGTGGCAGCTGACCGGTATCGAGGTCGGTGACGATCGAGCCACGATCACGGCGGTCGACGAGGACACCGGTCTGCGACTGACCAGCCGGACCACGCTGGCGTCCGGGGTGGTCTGGCTCGACCACGAGCTCACCCTGGGCAGGGACGCCACCTCGCCGATCGAGGTGGACCATCTGGAGGCAACGCTGCCGGTGCCGACCAGCGTCGACCACCTGACGACGTTCGACGGGCGATGGACCCGGGAGAAGCGGCCAGTGACGACGGCCGTGCCTGCAGGTGCCACCGTGCGGCAGAGCCGGCGGGGTCGCCCTGGGCACGATGCGCCGAGCATCTACCTGCTCAGCGAACGGAGTCCCGCCTGGTCCCACGGGTCGGTCTGGGCCGCCCACGTGACCTGGCCCGCAGACGTCACCTACCGGCTGGACCGCATTACCGACCAGCCGACGCTGCTCGGCGGTGGCGAGCTGCTCCGGCCCGGCGAGGTGGCGCTGGAGCCCGGTCAGGGCTACCGGTCACCGACGGTCGCGTTCATCTACGCTCCCGACGGCCTCGACGGGCTCGCTGGCCGGCTGCACCGCTGGCTCCGTGCCCGGCCAGGCCACCCTCGCACGCCTCGACCGCTGACACTGAACACCTGGGAAGCGGTGTACTTCGACCACGACCCGGACCGGCTCCTCGCCCTGGCTGAACGGGCGGCGGACCTCGGGATCGAACGATTCGTGCTGGATGATGGCTGGTTCCCTGCCCGGCGGGACGACACGGCCGGACTGGGCGACTGGGTGGTCGACCGCAGCGTGTGGCCAGAGGGGCTGGGACCGCTCGCCGACCGTGTGCACGAGCTGGGGATGCAGTTCGGACTCTGGTTCGAACCCGAGATGGTCTCTGTCGATTCCGACCTCTACCGTGCGCACCCGGACTGGTTGCTGCACGACCGGCGACATCTCGCGCACGACGAACACCTCTCCTGGCGGAACCAGTACGTGCTCGACCTGGCGAACCCGGAGGCCTACGCCCACGTCCTCGGCCAGATGGACGAGCTGGTCACCGACCTCGGGATCGATGCGATCAAGTGGGACCACAACCGTGACCTGGTGGAGAGCAGGCACCGCGGGCGGCCGGGCACGCACGCACACACGCGGGCGGCTCTGCGGCTGATGGCGGAGCTGAAGGAGCGCCACCCTGGTCTGGAGATCGAGTCCTGCTCGAGCGGCGGAGCGCGGACCGACCTGGGTGTGCTGGCCGTCTGCGACCGGGTCTGGGCCAGCGACTCCAACGACCCTGTCGAGCGCCAGGACATCCAGCGCTGGACCGGTCTGCTCCTACCGCCTGAGCTCGTCGGCGCGCACGTCGGTCCTGCCACGTCGCACTCCTCGGGCAGGGTGACGCCGCTGAGCTACCGGATGGCGACCAGCCTGATGGGATCGGCCGGCTTCGAGTGCGACCTCAGCGCGTGCACCTCGGAGGAGGCCACCACCATCGCTGCCTTCGCGGCGCTGTACCGCGAGCTGCGGCCGGTGATCCATCGGGGCCGGGTGGTCCATCCGGAGCTGCGCGACCCGGCGTGGCGCGTGACCGGATACCTGCAGGGCGGTGAGGCGGTGTACATCGCGGCCACGGTGGCCTCGCTGGAGGACGCTCGTGCCGAGCGACTCCGACTCCGTGGTCTGGAGCCGGACCGTCGGTACCGGGTACGCGTCCGGGAGGAGATCGGCAGGGCCGAGCACGGGTGGGTGAGGCCACCGTGGTTCACGGCTGCGGGCATCGAGCTGCCTGGTTCGGTCCTCACCGAGGTCGGGCTCCAGCTGCCCACCCTGTGGCCGTGCCAAGCGTTCGTGCTGCACGTGACACCCGCGGCCGCCTGAGCCCGCTGGGCGCTGCAGTGTCCTGAGACTGCCGGCCCGAGCCCGGCACCGCCGTCTCCGCGCCAGGCGGTGGGGCGTGCCGGTGAGACTCGCCCACGGTAGCCGCCCCCGCGACTGGTCGCCCCGGGGTGGCCGCCCCCGGCCAGGCGGATGGTGCCTCAGCGCGGGTCGAGACCGCGGGGCATCGATCGTCTCGCTGCTCGGTCGCGGCGGGCGGCGCGCACCTTGGCGGCGACGATGCAGCCCACGCCGCACAGCGCGACGGCGACGGCGGTGGCGAACATGCCGGTCAGCTCCTGCGCGTGCTTCCGAAAGCCGTCGATCATCAGCACCGCCATGAACCCGGTCATCGCGATCAGGCCACAGCCCACGATCACCACGGCGATGCCCGTACGGAGCAGCTCGTCCTTCTTCCCCGGTTCTCCCATACCGCTCGACCGTAGCTCGGCGCGATGCTGCCTGCAGGGGTTATCCACAGGCCTGGGCAGCAACCACGCTCACTGGCTGCTGGGATAGGTGACGACCTCCGCCGAAGGGACCTGGCCGATCCGGGTCCGAGTCGTGGGGCGCACCGGTCGGAAGGTGTCGTGGCTGCCGTCGCTGGGTACACCGGTCGCCTCCAGGAAGTGCCAGCCTCGGGCGTCACGGCGCCGGCTCATCCGGAGCATCTCGTTCAGGGTGTTGAACCAGGTGAGCGGGTCCGTGCCGAGCTCGTCCGGCAGGTAGCGTCGGACCTGGGCCTCCGCGAGGGCCTCGGCTGCAGCCGGAGTCTCCGCCGGTCCGAACTTCTGCCCGGCCAGGGCGTTGATCCGACGGGCGATGAGCCCGTAGGTGAGGTCGTAGGCGTGCCTGGCATCGTACCGTCGATCTCTCCGGTGTAGCGGGGCACCAGGCTGGGGGCGGTGAAAGCGTTGGCACCTTGGATGCCGGTGTAGCCCATCAGTGTTCCCCCGGTGCTGTGCGACGCCACCTCGTGGGCGCCGTCTGGCGGCGGGACCGCAACGGGCACACCCGCGGCGGCGATCGAAGCTCCGGCGGTGCTGCGGGCCCGCTGGTTCAGCTCGGTGAGCGATGCCGGCTCCGGGCCGACGGTCGAGGCCGGCCCGGCCGCGAGGGCCGGTGCGGCGGCGCGCTCAGCTCCGACGGTCCGGTCGCCCCGCTCAGCCTCCAGCATGCGACTGACGGCGGCGTTCCCGGCGGTCCGCTGGGTAGCGATCACGCGGGCCTGGCGCACCGTTCGCGCGTTGCTCAGTCGCAGACCCGCGGCCGAGTGCCGTCCTCGGGTTCGCCGGCGCACAGGGAGATCACGTCCCGCCCGGCGGCGCGGAGCTGGGCGACCCGGTCCAGGATGCTCATCACCCGGAACGGCGGGACTGCGGCGCGGGCGGCGACCTTCACGCGGGTGCTCCTTCCTGTCCTGCCGGGCGGGCTGGCTGAGCCGGGTCGGCCCGGTCAGTACGACGGCGGTCGTAGGCCTGACCGGTGGTCTCACCAGGGTACGGGGCTGCTCGGAGCGCCTCATCGTTCTCAGCGCTCCCGGCCCGGCTCACTGCCGATCCGGCTCGCTACCAGCCCTGCTCCCGACCGACCCGGGGGTCAGAAGGGCGGTGGCTCATCGTCCTCCTCGGCCGACGGCTGAGGGGGTGGGTGGTGGGTCAGGGCGATGGTGGTGCCGTCGCGTTCGCGGCGGTAGCGGTGTCCGGTC
>CAZMDO010000017.1:0-14703 GCA_964564445.1 uncultured Ruaniaceae bacterium
CCTTCACCGGGGCCAGCCGGTGGTCCAGGCGCAGCACGGTGCGCTTGTCCACCCCACCCTTGGCGTTCGGAGCCTCGTCCTCGGCGTAGGCCTCCACCAGGAACGCCATCAGCGAGCGGGTCAGCCCGGCGGCGGGCTCGATCACGTACGGCACCCAACGCTCACCGGTGGCCTGGTCGAAGTAGGACAGCTCCTGCCCGGAGTGCTCGGTGTGAGTGGACAGGTCGAAGTCGGTGCGGTTGGCGATGCCCTCCAGCTCACCCCACTCGCTGCCGGAGAAGCCGAACCGGTACTCGATGTCCACGGTCCGCTTGGAGTAGTGGGAGAGCTTCTCGGTCGGGTGCTCGTAGTGGCGCAGGTTCTCGGCGGCGATGCCCAGGTCGGTGTACCAGTCGGTGCGGTTGTCGATCCAGTACTGGTGCCACTCCTCGTCGGTGCCGGGCTTGACGAAGAACTCCATCTCCATCTGCTCGAACTCGCGGGTGCGGAAGATGAAGTTGCCGGGGGTGATCTCGTTCCGGAAGGACTTGCCGATCTGGCCGATGCCGAAGGGCGGCTTCTTCCGCCCGGCGCTCATCACGTTGGCGAAGTTCACGAAGATGCCTTGGGCGGTCTCCGGGCGCAGGTAGTGCAGACCAGACTCGTCCTCGAGCACACCCAGGTAGGTCTTCAGCATCATGTTGAAGTCCCGCGGCTCGGTCCACTGGCCGCGGGTGCCACAGCTCGGGCAGGCGATCTCGGCCAGCCCGCCCTCGGGGGCGCGGCCCTTCTTCTCCTCGAACTCCTCGATCATCTGGTCCTCGCGGAACCGCTTGTGGCAGGACAGGCACTCCGTCAGCGGGTCGGAGAACACGCCCACGTGCCCGGAGGCGACCCAGACCTGCTTGGGCAGGATCACCGAGGAGTCCAGGCCGACCACGTCGTCGCGGCCGCGCACCATGTGCTGCCACCACTGCCGCTTGATGTTCTCCTTCAGCTCCACGCCCAGCGGACCGTAGTCCCAGGCGGAGCGGGTACCGCCGTAGATCTCCCCGGACGGGAACACGAAGCCCCGGCGCTTGGCGAGGTTGACGACGGAATCGAGACGCGACGGCTCCTTGGCCACTTCATACACTCCTGGGTCGACGGGCCCGCACCTGGCTGGTCCGGGCGAGACGTGCGCACCAGGCTACCGGTCCCCCGGCCGCGCCCGGACGAGCCCCGGCACCGATCCACTCGGCCCCCGCCCCGCCGGACCGTTTGGCCCTGCACCGCCATCCCGCCCGCGCCGGACGGCCGTCTGAACACCTGTACGCAGTCGGAGTACCGATCATTCGGTACTCAAGCAGCCGATCGGCACTCAGACACATGGATAACTGCGTGTCAGCGTGGCGGACGGGCGCCGGCGCGTGCGGCGAGCGTCACTTTGACAGCGGACCTTGTCGCGAGTGAGAATCGTTCCCATGAAGCGGAGCGGACGAGCCACAGGGGCACTGGCCGCTGCGCTCGTCTCGGCCCTCGCCCTGGCCGGCTGCACCGCCGGGCACGCTGCCAGCGGAGGGGTGAGCGTGGTGGCCGCCTTCTACCCGCTGCAGTTCGTCGCCGAACGGGTCGGCGGCGCCGAGGTGGACGTGCAGAACCTCACCCCCGCCGGCGCCGAGCCGCACGACCTGGAGCTGACCACCCGGGACGTGCTCACCCTGGAGGAGGCGGACGTAGTGCTCACCCTGTCCGGCTTCCAGCCCGCCCTGGACGACGCCCTCGCCGAGATCGACGGACCTCGGGTGGTGGACACCGCCGTCGAGGAGGACCCGCAGCCGGCCGAGGACGACAGCGACGACCACGACAGCGACGAGCACGACCACCACACCGCGGGCCACCAGCACACCCACGCCCACGACGACGGGCACGGCCACCTGGGCACCGACCCGCACTTCTGGCTCGATCCCACCCGGCTGGCCGCGGCCACCGACCAGGTGGCCGACGCCCTGTCCGCTGCCGACCCGACCCACGCCGCCACCTACACCGCGAACGCCGAGCAGCTCAAGGCTGAGCTGGCCGACCTGGACGCCGACTTCACCCGCGCGCTGTCCACCTGCTCCCAGCACGTGATCGTGGTCAGCCACGAGGCGTTCGGCTACCTGGCCGCCCGGTACGGGTTCGAGCAGGTCGGCATCGCCGGGCTGGACCCGGAGAGCGAACCCTCCCCCGCCCGGATGCAGCAGATCGCCCAGGTGATCCGCACCGAGGGGGTGAGCACGATCTTCACCGAGACCCTGCTCAGCCCGGACGTGGCGGAGGCCCTGGCCGACGAGCTCGGCATCACCGTGGGCCGCCTGGATCCGCTGGAGAGCCTCACCGACCCCGGCACCGACTACCTGAGCGTGATGCGCAACAACCTGTCCGCCCTCACCTCCGCCCTGGAGTGCGCATGAGAGACCCGAACGCGACCCACCGCTCCGCCGACGCCGCCCGCGGGGTGCTGGGCTCGCCCGCCCACCCCGTGCCCGGCATCCCGGTGGTCCAGGCCGAGCACCTCTCGGTGGCCTACGACTCCGCCCGGGTGCTGACCGATGTGGACCTGACCATCAGCTCCGGGGAGGCGGTGGCGCTGCTCGGTGCGAACGGGTCGGGCAAGTCCACGCTGATGCGCACCCTGCTCGGCATCGTGCCCGCCACCACCGGTCGGGTGCGCCTGTTCGGCACCCCGGTCACCGCCCGGCGTGCGCTGCCCTGGGAGCGGGTCGGGTACGTGCCGCAACGGGTGGCCGCGCCCTCCGGTGTGCCCGCCACCGCCCTGGAGGTGGTGCTCACCGGGCTGCTGGACCGCCGCACGCTGCGCCTGCACCGGGGCGCACGCTCCCGCGCGCTGGCCGCCCTGGACGCGGTGGACCTGGCCGAGCGCGCCCACACCGCGGTGCAGCACCTCTCCGGCGGCCAGCAGCAGCGGGTGGCGATCGCCCGGGCCCTGGTCCGCCGACCGGACCTGCTGCTGCTGGACGAGCCGATGGCCGGGGTGGACACCCCCACCCAGGACACCCTGGTCCGCCTCCTCGGCCGTCTGCACGGCGAGGGGATGACCATCGTGGTGGTGCTGCACGAGGTGGCCGGGATGTCGGAGATCCTGCAGCGCGCCGTGGTGCTGCGGCACGGCCGCATCGTGCACGACGGCGCCCCTCCCCTGGCCGCGGGAGCTCACGCAGGTCTCGGTCACCAGCACCTGCACGACGACCACTGCGAGGAGCAGACGCCCACCGAGGAGCACCTGATGCAACGGAGCCTGCCATGAGCACCTGGTGGGAGCTGATGGCCACCGCCCTGTCCTCCCCGCTGCTGCAGCGCAGCCTGCTCACTGCGCTGGTGGTGGGGGTGAGCGCACCGGTGGTGGGCACCTACCTGGTGCAACGCCGGCTGTCCCTGCTCGGCGACGGGGTCGGCCACGTCGCCCTGACCGGGGTGGCGATGGGCTGGCTCGTCGGGGCCTGGACCCACGCCGAACCCAACGATGCCTACGCGGTGCTGGGTGCCGTCGTCGCGGCGGTGATCGGGGCGATCCTCATCGACGTGGTCAGCGCCCGCGGCCGGACCAGCGGGGACGTGGCGCTGGCGTTGCTGTTCTACGGCGGGATCGCCGGCGGCGTGGTGCTGATCGGGGTGGCCGGCGGCACGAACGCGAACCTGATGGGCTACCTGTTCGGCTCCCTGGCGACCGTCTCCCCCGGCGAGCTGGTCACGACCATGGTGGGCGCCGCCGTCATCCTGGTGGTGGGCCTGGGCGGGCGGACCGTGCTGTTCGCGGTGAGCCAGGACGAGGAGTTCGCCCGTTCCGCGGGGCTGCCGGTGCGGGTGGTGAACCTGGCGATCGCGGTGGTGGCGGCGCTGACCGTGACGATCGCGATGCGGGTGGTCGGGCTGCTGCTGGTCAGTGCGCTGATGATCGTGCCGGTGGCGATCGCCCAGCAGCTGACCAGCTCGTTCCGGCGCACGATGACCCTGGCGATGGGCCTGGGGGCGCTGCTGTGCGTGGGCGGGCTGCTGATCACGTTCACCCAGCCGCTCGCCCCGGGGGCGACCATCGTGGTGCTCGCGGTGAGCGTCTACGCTGGAGTGGCCATCGTCCGCACCATCATCCGACCCCGGCGGCGGCGTCAGCACGCCGACCCGCACCCGGACCTGCCGGACGACGTCAGCATCTCGGAGCAGGAGGTAGGCCAGTGCAACGCATGACCCGCCAACGGACCGCCGTGGCCGAGCTGTTGGACGGCACCGACGACTTCCGCAGCGCCCAGCAGCTGCACGAGATGCTCCGGGACCGCGGCGAGGAGATCGGCCTGGCCACCGTGTACCGGACCATGCAGGTGCTCGCCGACCGCGGTGAGGTGGACGTGCTGCGCGCGGCCGACGGGGAGTCGCTGTACCGCAAGTGCCTCACCCGCCACCACCATCACCACCTGGTCTGCCGGACCTGCGGGGCCACGGTGGAGCTGGACGCCGGCACGGTGGAGACCTGGGCGGCGCGGATGGGGGCCGAGCACGGGTTCATCGACGTGGAGCACACCGCCGAGCTGTTCGGCACCTGCGCAGAGTGTGCTGCCAAGGAGCGAACCGGCCGGGGCTGAGCCGGCAAGGCGCGAGCCGGTCCTCATGACGGGAGCCACTTCAGCAACGCCGATGTTGCGATAACATGGCTGCGGGTTCGCGGGCGTGGCACTGCGCTCCCGAGACTGCAAGCGATGGACGGAGACGGCGTGCCGGAGTTCCTCAGCAGCCTCCCGTTCGCGGTGGCGCTGACCGCGCTCAGTGTGGGCGGCTGGCTGCGCGGGCAGCTGATGTACTGGATCGGGCGCATCCCCACCGACCAGGCGCTGCGGCGCACCAACCCGACCGGGCGGATGGGCCGGGTGCACGCCTGGCTCGCCGGTGGCGGTGCCGATGCCGGCATCGAGGCGATCCGCCGTTGGGGGCTGCTGGTGGTGCCGGTGTGCTACCTGACCGTGGGCTTCCAGTCGATGGTGCAGACCGGTGCCGGGGTGCTGCGGATCACCTGGTGGAAGTACGCGCTCGCGCAGGTGCCCGGCGCGATCGCCTGGGGCACCATCTACGCCACCATCGGCTTCGCCGTCTGGGAGGCGGCGCTGGCGGCAGCCGCGGGCAGCCCGGTGGGGATCGCGCTGATCGTGGTGCTGCTCGCCGCTGCGGTGACCGGGGTGGTGCTGGTGCGCCGGCGGCGGCGCAGCCGGGCGCAGGTCGAGCGGGTGCCGGTACAGGCGCACTGAGCCCTGCCGGTCAGCGGGCAGCGGGCCGGTCCTCGGCTCCGCCGTACCGGCGGTCCCGGCGGGCGTAGGTCTCGGCGGCGGCCCACAGGTCGCGGCGGTCGCAGTCCGGCCAGTGCTTGTCCAGGAAGACCATCTCGGCGTAGGCGGACTGCCAGATGAGGAAGTTGGACGTGCGCTGCTCCCCCGAGGTGCGCAGGAACAGGTCCACGTCCGGCATGTCCGGCTCGTCCAGGTGCCGGGCCACGGTGCGCTCGGTGATCTTCTCCGGGTCCAGCCGGCCGGCGGCGACCTCGCGGCCGATGGCCCGCACGGCGTCGGTGATCTCCGCCCGGCCGCCGTAGTTGACGCACATGGTCAGCGTGCAGGTGGAGTTGCCGGCGGTGAGCCGTTCGGCCTCCTCCAGCTCGGTGATCACCGAGCGCCACAGCCGCGGCCGGCGTCCGGCCCAGCGCACCCGCACGCCCCAGGCGTTCATCTCGTCCCGGCGGCGGCGCAGCACGTCCCGGTTGAAGCCCATCAGGTAGCGCACCTCGGACGGGGAGCGCTTCCAGTTCTCGGTGGAGAAGGCGTAGGCGCTGATGTGGCTGATGCCCAGCTCGATCGCACCGGCGACCACGTCCAGCAGCACCGCCTCCCCGGCGGCGTGCCCCTGGTTGCGGGTCAGGCCGCGGGCGTTGGCCCACCGGCCGTTGCCGTCCATCACGATCGCCACGTGCGCCGGCACCAGCTCGGCGGGGATCGCCGGCGGCCGGGCGCCCGAGGGGTGCGCCGGTGGCGCCTCGGGCACGCGCTGGCCAGGGCTCGGCCTCACGCGCGCTCCACCAGCCGCAGCGACCGCAGCTGGCGCTCCAGGTGCCACTGGGTGAAGACGGCCACCAGCCCGGAGGCCTCGCTGCGGTGCCGGTCCTCGCTGGCCTCGGCCACCGGCCAGTCCCCGGCGAGCAGCGCGCCGAGCAGGGTGAAGGTCTCCGGGGCGGGCGCGGCCGAGCCGGGTGGGCGGCAGTCGGCGCAGACCGCCCCGCCGAGCGCGGGGGCGAACGCGCGGTGCGGGCCGGGGGCGCTGCACCGGGCGCACTCGGTGAACGAGGGGGCCCAGCCGGCGATCGCCAGCGCGCGCAGCAGGTAGGAGTCCAGGATCAGGGTGGCCGGGTGCCGCTGCTCGGCGAGCGCGGCCAGGGCGCCGGAGAGCAGCAGGTACTGCTGGGTGGCCGGTTCCCCGGGGATCTCGGTGAGCCGGCCGGCGGTCTCCACCATGGCCGTGGCGGTGGTGTACCGGGAGTAGTCCCCGCCCAGCGGGCGCCCGTGCGGGGCGAGCGTCTCCACCTGGGTGATCACGTCCAGGGTGCGGCCGGCGTAGAGCTGCACGTCGATCACGCTGAACGGCTCCAGCCGGGCGCCGAACTTCGAGCTGGTGCGGCGCACGCCCTTGGCGACCCCACGCACCTGCCCGTAGCTGCGGGTCAGCAGCGTGACGATCCGGTCGGCCTCACCCAGCTTGTGGGTGCGCAGCACGATCGCCTCGTCCCGGTAGAGCTTCACCTCCCCATTGTCACCTATCGGACCGACAAGCCCGCAGCAGGCACGCGGTGGGAAGATGGGGCACCGTGACCAGCCACTTCTCCCGCATCGAGGACGCGGTCCGCCGCTCCGCCTGGCTGGTCTGGCTGCTCGCGGTCGGGGTGTACTTCTTCGGCATGGTGCACCGCACCTCGCTCGGGGTGGCCGGCCCGGAGGCGGTGGCCCGATGGGACATCTCCGCCACCGAGCTAGGCAGCTTCATCATGGTCCAGCTCGGCCTGTACGCCGCGATGCAGGTGCCGGCCGGCCTGGCGATCGACCGGTACGGTCCGCGCCGGGTGCTGCTGGTGGCCACCCTGGTGATGGGTGGCGCCCAGCTGGTGTTCGCGGTGGCCACCTCCTACCCGGTGGCGCTGCTCGCCCGGGCGCTGCTCGGGGTGGGCGATGCGATGGTGTTCATCTCCGTGCTGCGCCTGGTGGCCGGCTGGTTCCCGCGCCGCCGGTACGCGGTGCTGACGATGGCCACCGGCCTGGTCGGCATGCTCGGGAACTTCGCCGCGACCGTGCCGCTGGTGCTCGCCCTCGGCGCCTGGGGGTGGACCCGCACGTTCCTGGTCACCGGCGGCATCTCGGTGGCCTATGCGCTGCTGCTGCTCCGCCCGGCCGTGGCGGCACCGTTCCGCACCGATACCGGCGAGGAGACCGGCACGGCCGCGGACCCGCAGGCGGCCGGCAGCGCTGCCGGGGTCCACGCCCCGGTCCGTCCGGCCGGGACGATGCGCGTGGCCTGGTCCCACCGGGAGACCCGGCTGGGCTTCTGGCTGCACCAGGGCACGATGACCGCGGGCACGGTGGTCTCGCTGGTGTGGGGGTACCCGTACCTCACCGAGGGGCTGGGCTACGACGACGCGGCGGCGGCCTCGCTGCTCTCGGTGTACGTGCTCGGCAACCTGCTCTCCAGCCTGCTGATCGGTCCGTTGGCCGGGCGGCGGCCGCAGTGGCGCACCGCGATGGGACTGGGGGTGGCGCTGACCTGCATCCTGGGCATCGGCACGTTGGTGCTCTGGCCCGGTGGCCGGCCACCGACGGTGGTGATCGGCGTGGTGCTGGCGCTGCTGGCCACCGGGGTGCCGGGCTCGCAGATCGGCTTCCACCTGGCCCGGGACTACAACAGCCCACGGACGATGGCCACCGCCACCGGGCTGGTGAACGCCGGTGGTTTCCTCGGCTCGATGGTGGTGGCGATCGCGGTGGGTGTGGTGCTCGACGTCAGCGCCGGAGGGGCGCCGGCCACGCTGGTCGACTACCGGTGGGCGCTGGGGGCGGTCGCCGTGGCCGGGCTGGTGTCCACCACCGCGATGGTGCTGGTCCTGCTCGCCGCCCGGGCCCGGTCGCTGGCCCGCCTGGCCGCCGGTGAGCAGGTGCTGGTGCCGGTGACCGAGCGGCCCTGGGACCGCCTCTGGCGCCGGCTCGCCCCCTGACCGCTCCCGGGGACGTGACAAGGGCGCCGTACGGAGCCGGGTGGCTCCGTGCGGCGCCCTTGCTCGAAGGTGACGGGAGGGCCGGGTCACGGCTGTCGCCGCCGCCATCGAAGCCGCACGGCCGGGAGGATGGTCGGCCGGGCGGTGGCTGGGTGGGCGGCCCGCCTCAGCGGACGGCGCGGTTCACTGCGGAGATGATCGCCTTGAACGAGGCGGTGGTGATCGAGGAGTCGATGCCCACACCCCAGATCACCTCGTCGCGCACCTCGCACTCCACGTAGGCAGCGGCGGCCGCGTCCCCGCCCTCGGAGAGGGCGTGCTCGGCGTAGTCCAGCACCGAGACCTCCACGCCCAGCTGGGCGAGTGCCTCGGTGAACGCCGCCACCGGGCCGTTCCCGCTGGCCTGCACGGTGTGCTCGGTGCCGGCGTCGACGATGGTGGCGGTGAGCACGTCGTCGCTGCCGTCCCCGGCGGAGGCCACCTGGGTGGCGTGCAGCTGGAACCGGCCCCACGGGGTGAGCCCGTTGTCGCTGGTGGCGGGCAGGTACTCGTCGGCGAAGATCTCCCAGAGCCGTTCGGCGCTCATCTCGCCGCCGTAGGCGTCGGTGTGCCGCTGCACGGTGCGGGAGAACTCGATCTGCAGCCGGCGCGGCAGGTCCAGGTTGCGGGTGGAGGCGAGCAGGTAGGCCACCCCGCCCTTGCCGGACTGGGAGTTCACCCGGATCACGGCCTCGTAGCTGCGGCCCACGTCGCGGGGGTCGACCGGCAGGTAGGGCACGTTCCAGACCACGGCGGCCTCGTCCCCACCGGCCTCGGTGACCTGCTTCTCCCGCACGGTGAAGCCCTTCTTGATCGCGTCCTGGTGGGAGCCGGAGAACGCGGTGTAGACCAGGTCACCGCCGTAGGGGTGGCGCGGGTGCACGTCCATCTGGGTGCAGTGCTCCACGGTGCGGCGCACGCTGTCGATGTCGGAGAAGTCGATGCCCGGGTCCACGCCCTGGGTGTACAGGTTCATCCCGAGGGTGACCAGGTCCACGTTGCCGGTGCGCTCACCCTGACCGAACAGGCAGCCCTCGATCCGGTCCGCGCCGGCCATCACGGCCAGCTCGGCGGCGGCCACCGCGGTGCCGCGGTCGTTGTGCGGGTGCACGGACAGGGCCACGTGGTCGCGGCGGCTGAGGTTGCGGCTCATCCACTCGATCTGGTCCGCGTAGACGTTCGGGGTGGCGCGCTCCACGGTGGCCGGCAGGTTGAGGATGATCTCCCGCCCGTCCTCCGGGCCCCACACGTCCATCACCGCCTCGCAGATCTCCAGCGCGTAGTCCAGCTCGGTGTCGATGAAGATCTCCGGGGAGTACTCGTAGCCGAGCACGGTGTCCTCATCGAGGATCTTCTCGGCGTGGTCCATCACGTGCTGGGTGCCGGCGGTGGCCAGCTCCTTGGTGGCGTCCTTGTCGTTGCGGAACACGATCTCGCGGAACACCGGTGCCGTGGCGTTGTACAGGTGCACGGTGGCGTGGTGGGCGCCGACCACCGATCGCACGGTGCGTTCGATCAGCTCCTCCCGGGCCTGGGTGAGCACCGAGATGGTGACGTCATCGGGGATCGCGCCGTCCTCGATGATCGAGCGGACGAAGTCGAAGTCGGTCTGGGAGGCCGAGGGGAAGCCGACCTCGATCTCCTTGTAGCCCATCGTCACCAGCAGGTCGAACATGGTGCGCTTGCGGACCGGGTCCATCGGCTCGATGAGGGCCTGGTTGCCGTCCCGCAGGTCGGTGGACAGCCACCGCGGAGCCGTGGTGATCTGCTTGGTGGGCCAGGTGCGGTCGGCCATCAGTGCGGAGATGTCGGTGGGCATCGCCTCGTGGAACGAGACGTACTTGGAGACCGGCATTCCGTAGGGGGTGCGCTTCGTCATCGGGGATCCTTCGTCGTGTGGTCGGCTGCGGCCGGGCACCACCACTCCGCGACGAGGATCCGGCCTGCTAGGCCTCGTCGCGGCAGCGAAGGAGGAGACTGACGCTTCTGCGCATGTCGGTCACACTACCACCGATCAGCCGGCGGCCTCGATCTGCACGCTCGACGTGCCGAGCAGGAGCCGGTCGCCGTCGAGGAGCGGCACCTCCTCCCAGGGGGTGAGCGTCTCGTGGTTGCCGGCCCGGACCAGCACCGAGCCGTTGGTGGAGGCCCGGTCGGTGGCCCACACCTGCCCGCCGGCCAGCCGCAGCGCCAGGTGGGTCTTGGACACCGCGGCGTCCTCCAGGGCGATCACGCCGGCCACCTGCTCACCGGTGCGCCCGGCCGGGGACCGCCCGAGCAGGACGAGCCCGTCGTCGGCGATGGTGCGCCCGTCGGCGAGCACCGCGCGCAGCCCGGACGCCGACGCCGAGGCGGCGGGTGCCCTGGCCGGCAGGTCGCCCACCTTGCGGGTGGCGGCCCACTCCTCCTCGGCGAACGGCGCGCCGCCGTGGTCGTCGGACCCACCGGTCTCGCCCGCGCCCGCAGGTGGCCCGGCTGGTGCGGGCACGGAGTCCACGGGTGGTGGCGCAGCTGCGGGTGGCGGCGCGGCGGGTGGCGGTGCGGCCGCGGGTGGTGCAGCGGCTACGGGTGGCGCCGCGGCTGCGGGTGGTGCCGGGGCGGCTGGCGGTGGCGCCCACGTCGCTGCTGGACCGCCCACCTGGGTCTGGTCCGGCTGCTCGTACGGGCCGCCGGGCACGGGGTAGTCGGGCTGCCACTCCTCCTGCGACCCCTGCGCGTACCCCGGCCCGGCCGGCGCGTCGCCTCCTCCCCCGGACCCGCCCTGCGGCACCCGCTCGGCCTGCCAGGTGTCCGCACCCTGCCAAGTGTCCGCACCCTGCCAAGCATCCGGTCCCTGCCAAGCATCTGGGCCCTGCCAGGCGTCCGGTCCCTGCGAGGGTGCTCCGGCACCGGGCTGCGGGGCGAACTGCTGCTGCGCCGCGGCCGGTCGCACCTCACGTCGTGCTCTGGCTGCCCCGGCAGGTCGACGGCGGAGGGCCAGTACCGCTCGGACCGCGCCGCTGCCTGTGGTCAGGGCCGCCCCGATCGCGATCACCGCGGCGAACCACTGCCACAGCCCCTGGCCGGCGTCCGCCTCCGGCCCGCCGACCAGCGGCAGGTCCAGGTCGAGCACCCCGGTACGCACCAGCACCAGCGCCACCCCGGCGAGCAGAGCGAGAGCTGCCAGCACCACCCGGACCACCACGGCAGATGTGCGCACGAGGGCCACCCCAGGTCCGCCGTCATCGGGCCGGGCGATGCTCCAGGAACGCAGCGCCCCGACCAGGCGGGTGCCGGTGAACAGCACGTAGCCACCGCCGGCCAGACCAGCGAGCAGCAGCAGCACTCCGCCGAGCATGGTGAGCACGGCGACCAGGCCGGCCTCACCCGCCATCGCGGTCATGCCGCGGCCGAGCAGGTAGGCGCCGCCGAGCCCGACCAGCGTGGTGACCACGCCGCAGACGGTGCGCAACCAGGAGGCATAGCTGCGGGCCAGCCGCGCCATCGCCTCCCGACGCGTGCGCTTCATGGTCCAGGTGTCCTGCCACCGGGCCCGGCCCGCCGGTGCGGACAGGTAGCCGGCGGCCTCGCCGATCAGATCGAGCATCCTGGCTCCCGCGTCAGTGGTGCAGTTCGTGCCCGGCGCGGGCCTCGAGCCTGGCCCGGGTGGACCACAGACCCGCGGACGGGGTGGAGATGAAGTAGATGCGTTCGCCGTCCGGCAGGGTGTTCCACCCGTCGTCGAGCTGTTCAGGATCGTACCGGCGCAGCGCCTCCTCCAGGTCCAGGTAGGCATAGCCCACGGACTCGATGTCCTCCCGGGTGAGACCGCCGGGGGCGTAGGTGATGGTGAACCGGCCCTCCGGGCTGCCGTGCACCAGGTGCGCGGTGGCGTGCGGGATCGCCTGCATGTCCGCCTCGGTGGCGTAGCGGGCGAGCACCTCCTCCTTGCTCAGGTAGCCGTGCTTGCGGATCAGCGCATCCACCTCCGGCTGCTCCCCGAACCGCTCCACCCCGGGGGCGATGATCACCAGCTCGCCGCCGTCGGCCATCGCCATCCGGGTGCGGTACACGGCCTTGTTCGCCACCCAGGTGGCGCGGAACTCGTCAGCCTGCATGACGGCCACGATCTTGTCCACCGGCTCCTCGAAGGCGGTGATGTTCTGCGCCATCGAGGCCCGGGCGGCGCGGTAGTAGGTGTCCAGGTCATCGCCCACGTACACCCCGGTGTGCCCGAGGGTGGCGTCGTCGCGGTAGTCCATCACCACCTGCAGGTACACATCGGGCAGGTCGGCCAGGAAGTGCTCCTCGGCGTAGTTGAAGCAGGCGCGCACCGGGGTGAGCAGGTTGCCGAGGTTGTTCTCGATGCCGTAGACGGCCGAGGCCATGTGCGCAGCGCCCAGGGTGCGCTTGCCGCCGAGGCCGATGAAGTAGTTCTTGTTGTGGTTGGCGAAGCCGAGCACCTCGTGCGGGACGATGTGGCCCACGTTGATGATCAGGTCCCAGTCCTGCCTCATCAGCATGGTGTTCAGGTCGATCGGGATCTCCCAGTCGACGGCGCCGCCGGTGCGTTCGGCCACGTACTCGGCCGGCACCGTGCCCACGTGCGTGACCCCGTGCTTCCAGTCGTGGGCGTGGATGCGGTCCTCGGGGATGGTGCCGAACATCCAGCGGTTGTCCTCGGGCGTGTGCGGCACGTGCTGACCCAGGGTGGGGATCACGTGCACCTCGGCACCCGCGCGGTCGAGCTGGTGGTACAGGTACTCGGTGATCCAGCCGACGCCGGCGTGCGCCCGGGTGATGTCCGGCGGCAGCAGCAGCACCCGGCGGTAGCGCTCGATGCCGAGCCGGTCGCGAGCCTCGGCGAGCAGCTGGTCGCAGGCCTGCTCGATCGCGGGGCGCTCCAGCCAGCGCCCTTCCTGGGAGAACCACACCATGGGCCTCACCCTAGACGTACGGGTCGGTGGCCAGACATCGGTTGTCGGTAGTTGTCAGCCGACCGAGAGGTTCCGGGGCCCGCCCTCGGCGTCGCCGCGCAGCACGGTGACCAGGTCGGCGACCGCCGCCAACGCCCGTGCGGTCGCCTCCGGGATCCCGAGCAGCGACCGCGCACGCGCCGCGGCGTCCTCCAGACCACGGGCGAGGCGCTCGTCGGCCGCACGGGTACGGCCCGGTACCGACCGGAGCTCGTCCGTGACCTCGCGGAGCATGCCGAGCGCGGTCTGTGGCCCGGCGACCACGAGGGTGATGTCCAACCAGGCGGGTGCGGCGTCGATCGCAGCCGACAGTCCGCCGAAGGCGGCGCTGATCCGGTCGGCGGTGGTCGGCGTAGCCGCGGTGGGCGGCGCAACATCGCTGTCGGCGGGATCGGCACCCTCGTGACCGCGGGTGCAGGCGGTGGCCGCCCGGTCCAGGGCGGCACGGATCGCGGCCGCTACCTGCTCGTCCGGGCCGTCGGTGGCGATCCCGAGCAGATCGGGGTCCGGTCCGGCGAGCGGCGCGTGCTCCGCAGGCTCGACCTCCGCCCGCAGCCGCAGCGGCACCCGCCCGCGGGCGCCCAGGCTTTCCCGCAGCGCACCGCACCAGTCGGACAGGCGCGAGCCGTGCCCGGCCAGGTAGGCCTGCGCCACTGCGGCCGCCAGCCCCTGCTCCCCGACCAGCTCGCGCCAGTCCGGGTCGAGGTGCACCGCCTCCACGCTGCCACCGGCGCCGAGAGCGATCTCTACCGCTCCCTCACCGTCCTGACCATTGATCGGTCGGGCGATCACCTGTTCCGCCCGCTGCAGGTGCCTGCGGATCTCGTCGATGCGGGCCTGCGCCCGCTCCAGCTGCTGCAGCAGCTCCGACTCTCCCGCGCCCACCACCTCGGCTGCCACCGGCACTCCTTACTCTTGCCTACGCAGCGAGCCTAGGCAGCGATCCGGTCGGGGTCGACGGGGAGGACTCCCCATCCCCCGCGGTCAGCGCCACTGCCCGCACCCGCCGAGCCCCGGGCACCGAGCGTCACGCGACCGGGCCGGCCGCGTGACGCCCACCGGCACTACCAGGGCACCGTCGCCTTGTAGGTCTGCCCGCCGCCGCTGACCGTCCAACGCACCGGCTCCCCGTAGCAGCCGCTGCCGTACCAGGACCTCATGTCGTACCGACCGTCACCGGAGATGTTCACCCCGGTGCGGGTGCGGCTGTGCGCGCAGCCGGCGAAGCTCCCGGCGTCGAAGCTGACCGTGTAACCGCCGGAGACGCTCGGCAGGTTCTCGTAGACCAGGATCACGTGGTAACAGTTGCCGCCGTCGTCACAGGTCTCCAGCGCGCCGCGGGCCACGCCGAGCGAGACCTGGGGGACCGGCTCGGCCTCCGCCCGGGCGCTGGCGGACCTGCTCCCGCTCCACTGGCCGTGCTCGTTGCGCACCTGTACCTCGATGGTGTGGTTC
>CAZMDO010000017.1:14803-23755 GCA_964564445.1 uncultured Ruaniaceae bacterium
GCTCCCGCTCCACTGGCCGTGCTCGTTGCGCACCTGTACCTCGATGGTGTGGTTCTGGCTCCAGCTGCCGGTCACCGAGTCCCGCCCGGTGGTGCCGGAGAAGGAGCGCCAGCTCCCGCCGTCGATCCGGTACTGACCGGCGGTCAGGGCCGCACCGTTGTCGCTGCTCCCTCGGGACCAGGAGAACGTCACCGTCCTGTCCGAGACGGAGGTGCTGATGCTGATCGTGGAGGTTCCCGGCGGCCCGTAGGTGGAGAACGCGTTCGAGGAGTCCGACCACGGCCCGCACACGTCGTTGCAGGCACGCACCTGCACCCGGTAGCTCGTGCCGTCGCTGGGCACCCTGATCGCGCCGCCGGACGGCAGGGCGGTGCCGCCGCCGGAGGTACCGATCCGGTACTGGTACCCGCTGATCGCCTGGCCGTTGGCCGCCGGCGTGCCGTGGCTGACCGTGGCGGAGTTGTCCTGCCCGGTGGCCGCTGCCTGCACTCCGGTGACCTTGCCGGGGGCACCGTGGGAGCGCACCGGAGCAGAGGCCGGGGAGACCGGTGAGTCCCCGGACCCGTTGGTGGCGAAGATCGTGAAGGTGTAGTCGTGGCCGTTGGCCGCCGCCACCTCCCGCGAGGTGTCGCGCGCGCCGGGGTTGAACGTCTCCACCAGGCTGCCGTCCTGGTACATCCGCAACGTGTAGCTCTGGATCGGGTCGTTGTCCACCGCCGGGGGCGTCCAGGTGACCAGCAGCCGGCCGCCGTCGGGGTCGTCGACCCGGCTGGCCCGGGGTGCCGCCGGCCGCTCCGGCGGTCCGGGCTCGGAGGTGGCGGACCCGTCGACGCCGGGTCCCTCCTGGCCGTGGACGTTCACCTTGCGCACCTGGATCTGGTAGGTCAGCGCCCAGGCGCCGTCGAAGGTCACCTCGCCGGCGTAGGCGCTCGAGCCGCGGCGCCACGTGCTCCAGCCGTTGCCACCGTTGGTGCGGTACTGGGCGTACTCAATCGCGGCACCGTTGTCGTCCTCGGCGGAGACCGACCAGGTGAAGGTGACCTGCTGGTTGTCCACCGCAGAGTCGATGGTGATGCCGTCCCCACCGGGCGGGCCGTAGGTGCTGAACTCCGGCGTGGCGTCGCTCCACGGTCCGCAGTAGCTGTTGCAGGCCCGGACCTGCAGCCGGAAGGGGCGGCCGTCCTCACCGGGCACGGTGACCACACCGCTGGAGGGCAGCAGCTGGGCGTCCTGACCGTTCAGGCTGTACTCGTACCGGGACACCGCCTGGCCGTTGCCGTGGGCAGCGTTGTGGCTGACGTTGATGGTGTTGTCCTGGCCGGTGACCTCCACCCGGACCCCGGTGACCTTGTCCGGTTGACCGAACACGAGCACGGACTCCGAGCTCGCCGAGACCGGGGAGTCGCCCGCCCGGTTCGTCGCCTGCACGGTGAAGGCGTAGTCGTGGTCGGTGGCCACCTGCACCTCGCGGGTCGTGCTCTGGGCACCGACGTTCAGGGTCTGCACCAGCACGTCGTCCTGGTACATGAACAGCCGGTACCCGGTGATCGGGTCACCGTTGGTGGCCGGCTCGGCCCAGGTCACCTGCACCCGGCCGACCAGCTGGTCGTCGATGCGCACCAGCTCGGGGGCCTCCGGGCGGTCCGGCGGGGCGGACGGGTGCTCGGGCAGCGACCACTGGCTCCACCCGCCCGGCTCGGGCGCACCGTTGATCGCGCGCACCTGGAAGGTGTAGTCCTGCCCGTTCGTCAGCTCCGGCCAGGTCATCGAGGTCCCGGTCACACTCCGCTGCTCGGCCGTGGCGCTGGGTGAGATGCGCACGTCGTAGGAGGTGATCGGGGTGCCCTCGTTCGCCGGCGGGGACCAGGTCAGCAGCAGCTCACCGTCGGCCCGGGTGACGCTCGGCGGCGCCGGCGGCGCGGGCCGCTCGTCCGGCGTGGCCGGTGCGGAGGCGGCACTCGCCGGCGAGACCCCCACCTCGTTGGTGGCGGTGACGGTGAAGGTGTAGGTGGTGCCGTTGGTCAGCCCGGTGATGGTGCAGGTGGTGGTCGCACACTCCTGGGAGCCGCCCGGATAGGAGACCGTGTAGCCGGAGATGGGCGCACCGTTGTCGACCGGGGCCGTCCAGCTCAGCCGGACCAGGTGGTTGCCGACCTCCTCGACCAGCGGCACGTTCGGGGCCTCCGGTATCCCGAGCACGGCGGCGGTGACCTGCCCGTCCACGAAACGGTTCGGGTCACCGGTCACGTCGGCCACGGTGTAGGTGACCGACATCCGGCCCACGAAGTCCGGGCCCGGGGTGATCACCACGGACTCGCCGCTGACCGCTGCGGTGCCCACGCCCATGGTCACCTCCGCGGAGATGAGCTGGCGCGGCTCGCCCGGGAACGGGTTGGAGTCGTTGGCGAGCACGTCCACCGAGGTGGGCTCCCCCTGGTGCACCTGACCGGCGTCGTCGGCGTTGGTGACGATGGTGGGACGGTTGCTGGCCGTGGCGGTCAGCTCGATCGTGGCCTCGACCGGCTCGGTCTCCCCGTCGGTCACGGTCAGCGGGAGCTGCGCCACGGTGCCCGGTGGGGTGTCGTTCTCGGCCGTCACGGTCAGGATGTAGCCGTCCACGGTGGCGGCGAAGCCGGTCGCCTGGGCCGCGACGGCGAACGTCAGGTCGGTGGACAGCCCGTCCGGGTCCTCGGCGAGCCTGGCCAGGTCCAGCGTCACCGCCGCTCCCCCGGCCTCGGCGGACAGGGACCCGCCGCGCATCCTCGGCGGCTGGTTCTGCTCCGAGTACACCTCGATCGGCAGGGTCAGCACGGAGGTGAGGATGCCGTCGGTGTTGATGTCCTCGGCGTCGGTGACCTCGAAGGTGATCGTCGCCGGGCCGGTGTAGGTCGCCTCGGAGGCGTAGGCCAGCGTGTCGGCGTCCACCACGTTCCGGGAGCCGTCGGAGTTCGTGGCCCGCACCGTGGTGGAGCTGGCCAGCTGCACCGGCTTGCCGCTGAGCGAGATGACGTAGTCGTTCAGCTCGATCTCCACCCGCTCCCCAGCGAGCACCTCGATCGGCTCGAGGTCGGGTCGCAGCACCGGACCGGTGTCGGTGCGGCCGGGCACGCTGATGAAGGCGTAGGAGCTGAGCCCGTCCTCGTCGGTGATCTGGTAGGTGAGCACCTGGCGGGTGTCGGCCACGGTGACCTCGATCGTCCCGTCCAGCGCCCGCGCGCCGGACGTTCCCTCCGGGACCGAGACCTGCAGGGCTCCGCTGCTGCCGTCCGGGTCGTAGTCGTTGGCCAGCACCTCCACCTGCACCTCGGTGCGGCCGGCGATCGCCGCGGCGGGCACCACGTCGTCCACCGCGACCGGTGGCCGGGGCGGGGAGTCCGGCGAGACCACCACGGTCAGCAGCCCGACGGCGGTGCCGCCGTGCAGGTCGGTGGCGTGGTACTCGATCAGGTAGCTGCCGGCCTCCTCGGGGGCCTCGAAGGCCACCAGACCGGACTGGACGCTCGGTTCGATCCCCTCGTCCGAGCGGCCGAAGGCCGGGCTGTCCAGGGCGAGCTGGTCGCCGTCGGGGTCGGAGTCGTTGGCGAGCACGTCCACGCTCACCGAGCGCCCGGGCTGCACCCCGATGGTGTCCGGCACGGCCAGCGGCGAGCGGTTCGCATCCGGCGGCGGGATCACCCCGACCCGGATGGTGGCGGTGGCCTGGGCGCCGAGCCGGTCCCGCACGGCGTAGCTGAACGTGTCCGTCCCGGCCGAGGCGGTGTAGGCCTGGTAGTCGATGTAGGTCGGCCCGACCGCCACGATCCGGCCGAGCTCCGGCGCCACGTCCACCCCGAGCAGGTCCACGGAGTCCCCGTCCGGGTCGATCCCGTACGTCGGGATCGCGATCCGGATGCGTTCACCGGCGAACGCGCGGCTGGTGATGTCCTCCGGGGTGGGCGCACCGTTGGCGCCCTCGGCACGGGCCTGCACGTTGATGATGATCTGGGCCGAGCCGGTGCCACCGTTCTCGTCGGTGATCGAGTACACGGCGGTGTACCGGCCGGGGATCTCCGGTGCCTGGTAGCGCACCATGTCGCCCGCCACGAAGATCAGCCCGTCGCTGGGCTCCTCCACCAGCTCGTCGTCGAGGTCGAAGCTCAGCGCGGCAGGGTGGAAGTCGTTCGCCAGCACCGGCACGGTCACGTGGTCACCGGCGCGCACGCGCACGGTGTCCGCCACCGCCCGCGGCGACTGGGCACTGTCCGGACCCGTCGTCGGCATGATCAGCAGCTGCCCGGTCGCGGAGGCCGTGCCGTTGGAGACGGTGTAGCCGATGCTCACCGGCCCGGGCAGGGTCCGCTCGGCGGAGATCCGCAGCAGGCGGTGGTCCAGGATCGCCACGTGCAGGCCGAGCCCGGGCGGGACGTCCACACCGCGCACCGCCAGCAGCCCTCCGGCCGGGTCCACGTCGTTGGCGAGCACATCGGTCAGCACGGTGCCGCCCGGCGGCAGCAGCGCGGTGTCGCGCACCGCGATCGGGTCGCCGTCCTGCGGGTCGCGCACCTGCACCCGGATCACCCCGGTGGCGGACAGACCGTCGTCGTCGGCCACCACGTAGGTCAGGTAGTAGTCCTCCGGCTCCTCGGCGGTGAACGTGAAGGTGTTGTCCTCGGGGTCGAGCACGATGCTCACCCCGTCCGCCTCGCCCACGCTGGCCAGGCGCAGCGGCCGACCGTTGGGGTCGTGGTCGTTGGCCACCGGGTCGATCTCCAGGGTCTGGCCGGTGAAGGCGGTGGCGTAGTCGAACACTGCGACCGGCGGCTGGGCGGAGTCGGGTCGCAGGTCGACCTCGATCAGCGCCACCGCCTCGTCCGTGCCGTCGCTGACCCGCACCCGCACCTGGTACAGGCCTGCACCCAGACCAGGGTCGGTGATGGTCACCAGGCCGCTGGGGTTGGCGACCACGTCCAGGTCGGCGTCGTCGGCGACCCCGCTCAGGTACACCGCGTCCCCGTCGGGGTCGCTGAGGGCGTCGAGGAGGTTGATGGTCACCGAGGCGCCGCTGGTGATGACGGTGGTCACCTCGTGGTCCTGCTCCGGCGGCGAGTTCACCTCCGCCGCGTGCACCCGCAGGCCCACACGGGCGGTGTCGGTGCCACCACGGCCGTCGGCCACCGTGTACTCGAAGGAGGCGGAGCCGTGCGCAGCCGGGTCGAGCCGCACCTGCAGCGCCCGGCCACCGAGGATCGGCACCACCTGGCCGAAGGTGTCCCCGATCGCGCTGAACGACTCGACCGCGAGCAGATCGCCGTCGGGGTCGGAGTCGTTGTCGACCACGGGCAGCACTGCGGTGCCGCCCGCCCGCACCCCGAAGCTGTCGTCCTGGGCGACCGGCGGACGGTTCTCCTCGTCACGGTTGAGGCCCTCCTGCTGGTCGGTGAGCTCGTCAGAGTTCTCCGAGGCGTCCTCGATCGTGGCGACCACGCTGTGCCAGTCGTCCACCAGGATCAGGGCGTCCTCGGTCATCCACGCCTTGCCGGTGGTCAGCTCGTTCAGGACGACGTAGCCCCGGTTGGTCCGGAACTTCAGCTCCCCGCCGGTCGCCTCGGGCACCGGGAGGGCAACCGGCTCACGGTCATCGCAGACCCGCAGGTAGGAGGAGGCGGCCGAAGCCCAGGCGGAGTGCACGCAGCCGGCCACCTGCACCGGCTGGGTGGGCTGACCGGGCACGTCCGCCGGCAGCACCCGGGCTTCGCCCCCGTCCAGAGGCACCAGCACCAGGGCGTCAGAGGTCGCGAACACGACCGACCCGCCCGCGGCGGAGGGGCGTTGCAGCCGGGCGCTGGCGGCGTCCACGTCCAGGCCGGTCAGGTCCACCGGGTCGGACTCGGGCCACAGCAGGGTGAGCGTGTCGTCCTCGGCGTCATAGCTCAGCGCTACCGGCTCGTCCCCTACGGCGGTGAGCTGGGTCTGCCCGCTCAACGCGTCGACGTCGAGCTGGCTGCGGACCGGGACGCCGGGTTCGTCGCGGTCCAACCGGAGCAGCTCGCCGGTCGTGGTGTCCAGCCCGAACGCGGTGCCGTCGTCAGCGATCGCCTGGGCGGCGTCCTCGCCGAGCACGGCCTGCGGTGGTGCGCTGGCCTCGGCGAGCACGCCGAGCTGGTCCAGCCCGAGCACGCGCCACTCGCCCGTGCGCGGATCGAGCACACCGAGGGTGTTCGCGCCCAGCTGCACGTCCGCACCACCGGGCAGCGGCACCATCGGCGGCTGCACGGTCACCGTGCGGGGGTCCACCCGCTGCAGCCCGCCGGCGAGACGGTCGTGGATGAACACCACGTCCTCGCGCTGCAGCAGGTCCACGTCCTGGCTGAGCGCCGCCAGACCGGCATCGATCTCACCGATCGGGTAGTTCAGCCGGCCGACGAGCACGGACTCGTTGTTGGAGACCCACACGCCGCCGTCATTGAGCTCCACGTCGGCGGTGGCCACACCGTCGTAGGTGAGGCTGAGCACCACCACCGCGCTCAGCACCAGGGACATCACGGTGACGCTGGCGACGCCTCTTCTCCGCCTGCTCAGCCAGGACCGTATGCCCACCCGGCGCCCTCTCCTCGTGTTCTCCCGCAGATCCTAGCCAGGTGCTGCGGCCTTCTACCAACTCGTTCAACCAGCGTCCGGCGGCGGTGCCGCCGGACCCTTAGGACTTGCGGCGTCGCAACGAACGCAACGAGATCCGGGCACGCATCCGCCGGCGCCACGGCACGCTCTGCGCGACCCGGGAGGCTGCGTGGCGGATCGCCGCCCAGTAGCTGTGCACATGATCCTCGGCGGGCTCCTCGGGTGCGAACACGGCGCGGTCGGCCTCCCGCGCCAGCGTGAGCACCCCCGCACCGGCCACCTGGGCGTCCACCTGCGTGCCGATCTCGTTGCGGGTCCGCCCCGTCGGGGTGCTCACCCCGAGGTCGCGCAGCGAGTCCAGCACCTCGTCCCAGCCGCCGGTGATCCGGTCGACGGTGTCGCCGCGGGTGCGCCTGCGCCGCCGGCGCAGCGCCTTGAGCGCCACGATCAGCAGCAGCGGGCTGAGCAGCAGCAGCACGGAGCCGGAGCCGATGCCGGCCACCAGCACCCACCGGTTGTAGAACGAGACCTTGTCGAAGGTCTTGTTGTCCACCTCGGCGTCGTCGCGGTCCTGCGGCGGCACCTCGGCCGGCTCCTCCGGCGGCGGCGGCGGTTGCAGCACCTGCGGCTGCGGGTGGTCCGCGGGGTCGGGGTCCTCCGACTGCGGGATCTGGTCCTCCGGCGGCGTGGGGAAGAACGGCACCCAGCCGACGCCCTCGAACGGCACCTCCACCCAGGCGGTCACGTCGTCCCCGGTCAGGGAGACGGTGCCGCCGGTGGTCACGTCGAAGCCGAGCACCACCCGGGCCGGGTAGCCCAGTGCGCGCACCATCAGCGCCATCACCGCGGCGTACTGCTCCTCGTCACCGACCATCTGCTCGGCGGCCAGCATCTCCTGCAGCCGGGCGGAGCCGTGCCCGGGCCGGGAGGGCACCTCGCCCTCCAGCCCGTGGGAGAAGAAGCCGTAGCTGCTCAGCGACTCGGCGATCGCCTCGATCTTCCCGTACGGGGAGTTCGCGTCGTCGGAGTACCGGCTGGCCAGCGCGCCGACCGCGTCCGGGACGTCCCGCGGCTCCGGCAGGGTGATGTCGGAGACGGACAGCCGGGTGACGTCCTCCGGGACCGCCTGTGCGGCCGGGTCCGCCACCACCTCGAAGGCGTCCCCCTCGCCCAGCCGGGCGGTGGTCAGCCCGGTGTCGGTGGCCTGGTTGTAGTAGAAGCTGTCGGACAGGTCGGCGGCGTCGGCCCCGGCGAAGTTCACGTCCACGGTGCCACCGGCGTTCAGCACCCAGACGTCGTCGTAGCCGGAGACCTGCACGTCGAGGCTGTAGGCGTCGTCGGGGACCTCGACCTCCACGCGCTCACCGATGCGCCGGAACACCCCGGAGCCGGGGCTGTTCTCCCCGGTGACGGACCAGACCAGCCCGTCGTAGCTGTCCAGGGCGGCCAGCCGCAGCAGCGTCTCGTCCTGCGGCAGGCCGGAGACGGTGAACAGCTCGACGTCGGAGAGCTCGTCGGCGTACTGACGGAACCCGGACAGCGGGCTGGGCAGGTCCCGCGGGTCCGGCGGCGGCTCCACATAGTCACGCAGCACCACCCGGGGGGAGGTGGGCGCGGCGAACACCGAGGCGGCGGTGCCACCGAGGGCGGCCACGGCGAGCACGATGGTCACGGCGAGCACCCGCCGCAGCTCGAGCCGGTCGGCCCGCCAGGCGATCCAGGTGACCGAGACCACCACGGCGACCACACCGAGCACACCGGCGAGCACCGAGATGTGCGTGCCGAACAGGATCGAGGCCATCAGCACCGCGGCTGGGAGCACCAGGCTGAGGCCGTACATGCGCCGGGTACGCAGGGAGATGGTCACGGCGACCACGGAGGCCACGAACGCGAACAGGTACGGCAGCAGCAGCACTCCCCCACCGGCCCCCAGCGGCGGTGCCACGGTGAGCACGTGCTTCCACACCGTGACCATGCCCACGCCCATGAGCTGCCAGGTGGCGGGGGTGGGGATCACCCCGGCGACCGCCGTCGACGGTGCGGCAAGCGCGCCGAAGAGGAAGAACAGCACCACGGTGGCCGAGATCATCGTCACGGCACCGAGCCGGTAGGCGGCACCGGCCACGGCGATCCCGCCGCCGAGCACGAGCCCACCGGCCACCGCCACCTGCAGCGCCGGGTCCAGGTACACCGCGTGCAGCGGCGCGGTCGCCATCCCGATCAGCAGCACCGGCACGACGGCGTTGAGCACGTTGGCCAGGTCGGCCCACCGGGCCAGCGGGGTCAGCCAGCTGCGCGGTGTCTCGCGCCGTTCCCGTCGGGAGGCGGGTGCCGCGGCGTCCACGCCCGCGCTCA
>CAZMDO010000018.1:0-21564 GCA_964564445.1 uncultured Ruaniaceae bacterium
CACCAGGCCTGACCGACCCGCCAGGCCTGACCGACCCGCCAGGTCTGACCGACCCACCTGGCCTGACCGGCCCACCTGGTCTGACCGGCCCGCCCGGCCTGGCCGGGCTGCCCGCCCTGGTGACCCCGCTACGCGAGGCGGGGATCGCCGTCGAGCTGGAGCAGCAGATCCCCGGTGACGCGCTCTCCGCCCCGATCGAGGCGGCCGCCTACCGGATCGTGCAGGAGGCGTTGACCAACGTGCTCCGGCACGCCCAGGCCAGCACGGTGCGGGTGCGGGTGGACCTCGTCGGCGACCGGCTCCGGATCGAGGTCCGTGACGACGGCCGGGGCAGCGGGGCACCGCCGGGGCACGGCATCACCGGCATGGTGGAGCGCGCCCGGCTGCTCGGCGGCACGGTGACCGCAGGGGCCCAGCCCGGGCGCGGCTACCGGGTCGCGGCCGACCTGCCCGCGAGGCTGGGCCCATGATCACCCTTGCGCTGGTGGACGACTCCGCGGTGGTACGCACCGGGCTGCGCGCCCTGGCCACCCATGACGGTGACATCGAGGTGGTCGCCGAGGCCGGCACCGGGCGCGCGGGGGTGGCCGAGGTGCGCCGCACCCGCCCGGACGTGGTGCTGATGGACCTGCGCATGCCCGAGATGGACGGCATCGAGGCCACCCGGGCGATCTGTGCCGACCCCGAGCTCGCCGAGGTACGGGTGGTCATCCTCACCACCTTCGACGAGGACGCCGAGATCCTCGCGGCGATCCGGGCCGGGGCGGCCGGCTACCTGCTCAAGGACGTCTCCCCGGGCCGGCTGCGGGAGGCGGTCCGCGCCGTGGCCGCCGGGGAACCGATCTTCTCCCCGACGGCGGCACGCACCCTGATCAGGTCCGCTGCGGCGCACCAGGGGTCCGGGGTGGATCCCGCGCCGCTGGAGGGTCTGAGCGAGCGGGAGCGGGAGGTGCTCACCGCGGTCGGACGGGGCCTGACCAACGACGAGATCGCCGCCCAGCTGTACCTGAGCCCGGCGACGGCGCGCACCTACGTGAGCCGGCTGCTGGCCCGCACCGGGGTGCGCGACCGGGCCGGGCTGGTGGTGCTCGCCTACGAGACCGGGCTGGTGCGGCCGGGGGCTGAGCCGGGAGAGGGCTGAGCCGGTGAGAGTGCCGCGGGCTACCGTGTTCACACCGATGACGTGGAGGCGAGATGCCCGCGGTGGAGCCCCCGCCCCTGCAGCGCGCCGGCGGTGGTGCCGGTGCGGCGGTGATGCTCGCCTGCCTGGTGCTGCTGGTGGCCTCCGCGGTCGGTGCCCTGGTGCTGGGGCCGTTGAGCGAGACTCCGGTGCCGCAACCCGGTCTGCCGGAGGTGCCGGAGTACCTGGCCAGCCATCCCGGGGCCATGTTCGTGGTGGCGGCCAGCCACCTGGTGGCCGCGGCCGCCCTCTACGTCTACGGCGCCTACGTGCCGCAGCTGGTGCCCTCGGTGCGTCGGGTGCGGCTGGCGCTGCTGCTCGCCGTGGCGGTGCTGGTGCTGGCCGCGCTCGCCGAGCTCCTGCTCGCGGTCCTCGCCCGGGTCGCGAGCGACGGCGTGCTGCACGGGCTGCACACCCTCGCCTGGCTCTGTGGTGGGGTGCTGCACATCAGCACGCTCGGCCTGTACGTGGCCAGCCTGGCCCGCTCGCTGCTGTGGTCGCCGGCCGTGCGGGTCGGCGGGGTGCTGCTCGGCTGGTTCGCGGTGGCGTGCCTGCTGGTGCTGGCGTTCCTCGAGCTCAGCCCGTTCGCGACCGCGGCGCGGGTGGCCTGCCTGGCCTGGCTGCTGCTGGCCGCGCACCAGAGCGCGTTCCGGGACCGGGGGTGAGGCCGACGGCGAAGGTTCAGAGTGCCTTGGCGAAGCAGCGGGACTCGGGCGAGTCCTCGTACGGCGGGTAGTTGTCGATGATCCGGTAGCCCTCGGAGGTGTACAGGCCGATCGCCTCCGGCTGCTTGATGCCGGTCTCCAGCACCAGCTGCTCGAGCTTGAGCTCCACGGCGATCGCCTCGAGCTCGCGGAGCAGCTCCTTCGCGATGCCCTGGCGGCGGTGTCCCGGGTCCACGAACATCCGCCCCAGCTCGGCGGTGTTCTCCGCGAACGAGGGGACCGGGTGGGTGAGGATGCCGCATGCGACCGCCACCTCGTCCACCTTCGCCAGCACCGCACCCTTGACCGTGGCCGCGTCGACGTCCGCGACCTCTTCGGTGCCGGTGTACCGGGCGTCGATCTCGGCCTTCTGCGCCGCGACCAGCCGCTGCAGGTCGGGGTCTGGCCACTCGACTCGCTCCAGCGCGACCATTCGGTCCTCCATCCGCTCGGTTGAACGAAACTTTACCTGCCGTTGGCGGGACTGGTTCGCGTTCCACAGCTCGGCCCGCAAGGTTCCACCGTAACGGACGGCGACCGGTCGAGGGGCGCCCTCGTGCCGTCGTCCACCGGTTGGCGGCTCAGCGCGGGGCGCCGTCTGCGGCGCTGGCCACCCGGGCGCGGCGGCTCAGCCTCCGGTGACCGTGAGCAGGACCAGCGCGAGGTTGAGCGCGACCACCGCCGCCACGATCACCGCGAGCACCCAGCGGATCGCGCGGCCGCTGACCGCGCTGCCCATCACCGAGCGGTCCGCCGTCAGGCGCAGCAGCGGCACCAGGGCGAAGGGGATGCCGAAGCTCAGCACCACCTGGGAGACCACCAACGCCCAGGTGGCGTCCACCCCGACGGCGAGCAGCACCAGCGCCGGCACAGCGGTGATCGCCCGTCGCGCCAGCACCGGGATGCGCTTGTGCAGCAGCCCGGCCATGATCGTGGCCCCGGCGTAGCAGCCCACCGACGTGGAGGCGAGACCGGAGGCGAGCAGCCCGATGGCGAACGCGATGCCGATCCCCGGCCCGAGGGCGGCGGTGACCGCGGCGTGCGCCCCCTCGATCGAGTCGGTGCCGCTCGCCCCCTGCAGGCTGGCGGCGGCGAGCAGCAGCATCGCGATGTTCACGCAGCCGGCCACCGCCAGGGCGATCACCACGTCCCACCGGGTTGCGCCGAGCAGCCGCCGGCGCAGCTGGGGGGTGCTGGCGTGCCCGTGCCGGTCCCGGGCGAGCGCGGAGTGCACGTAGATGGCGTGCGGCATCACGGTCGCGCCGAGCATGCTGGCGGCCAGCACCACGCTGTCGGTGCCCGCGAACCGGGGGAGCAGCCCGCCGGCCATCGCTGCCGGGTCCGGCGGTGCGACGAACAGCCCGGCCACGAACCCGACCGTGATCACCGCCAGCAGGGCGAGGATCACGTGCTCGAACCGGCGCTGCCCGCGCCGGTCCTGGACCAGGAGCAGCAGCATGGACACCGCCGCCACGATCAGCCCTCCCCACAGCAGCGGAAGATCGAAGAGCAGGTACAGGGCGACGGCGCCGCCGATCACCTCGGCCAGGTCGGTGGCGGCGGCCACCAGCTCGGCCTGGGCCCAGTACGCCAGCCGCGGTCCGCGGCGCAGCCGGTCGCGGAGCAGCTCCGGCATGGTGCGGCCGGTGACCAGACCCAGCTTTGCCGACTGGTACTGCACCAGCACCGCCATCGCGTTCGCGGCCACCAGTACCCAGAGCAGCAGGTAGCCGTACCGTGCCCCGGCGGTCAGGTTGGCGGCGACGTTGCCGGGGTCCACGTAGGCGATCGCGGCCACGAACGCCGGGCCGAGCAGCGGCAGGAGGCGGCCCCGCGGGCGGCGGAGCGGGGAGCGCAGGCTCGGTGCTGTCCTGTCGGCGGCCTCGGCAGCGGCAGCCTGGGCAGCGGCAGCCTGGGCAGCGGCAGCCTGGGCAGCGGCGGTCTCGGCAGCGGCAGGCTCCGGGGTGGCGACGGCATCGCTACGGTCCACGCTCGTCTCGCTCCGTTCGTCCTCGTCTGCATGAAAGTTCGGGTGGCCGAACTTCGGCTAACCGAACTCTAGGCCGGACGGCGCCCGGTGTCATCTCCGCAGCATGCGCGAGCCTGGGAGCGGCGTCGTGGCCGCGCAGGCGCCCGGTGGGAGCGGCCCTGTGGCCGCGCGGGCACCCGGTGGGCGGGGGCGCTGCCGGAGCGCGGCGGTGTGACCAACGGCTCATCTGTCCCGCTGCCGAGGATCGACCTCCGGCAGTAGAGTCGGGTTCGTGACTGCACACTATGACGTCGTTGTTCTCGGAGCCGGTCCCGGTGGATACATCGCCGCCATTCGCGCGGCCCAGCTGGGCAAGTCGGTCGCAGTGGTGGAGCGGAGGTACTGGGGCGGTGTCTGCCTGAACGTGGGCTGCATCCCGTCCAAGGCACTGCTGCGTAACGCGGAGCTCGCCCACGTGCTCACCCACGAGAAGGACAAGTTCGGCATCACCGGTGACGCCAGCATGTCCTACGGGCCGACGCACGCCCGCAGCCGGCAGGTCTCCGCCGGCATCGTCAAGGGTGTGCACTTCCTGATGAAGAAGAACAAGATCACCGAGATCGACGGGTGGGGCACGATCACCTCGCCCACGTCGCTCTCGGTCCAGGCCGATGACGGCGGCACGTCCGACATCGAGTTCTCTCACCTGATCATCGCCACCGGTGCGACCACCAAGATGCTCCCGGGTGTGCAGGTCAGCACCAACGTGGTCACCTACGAGGAGCAGATCCTCGATGCCGAGCTGCCCGGGTCGATCATCATCGCCGGGTCCGGCGCCATCGGCGTCGAGTTCGCCTACGTGCTGAAGAACTTCGGGGTGGACGTGACCATCGTGGAGTTCCTCGACCGGATGGTGCCCACAGAGGACCCGGAGGTCTCCAAGGAGCTCGCCAAGCACTACAAGAAGCTCGGCGTGAAGGTGATGACCTCCACCAAGGTCGAGGGTGTGGAGGACACCGGCTCCGGCGTCAAGGTCACCGTGAGCCCCGCCAAGGGTGGCGAGTCGCAGGTGCTCGAGGCCGACCGGCTGCTGTCGGCGATCGGCTTCGCCCCGCGCCTGGAGGGCTACGGCCTGGAGACCATCGGCGTGCAGACCACCGAGCGCGGTGCGATCGCCGTGGACGCCCGCGGTCGCACGAACGTGGAGAACGTGTATGCGATCGGCGACGTGACCGGCAAGCTGATGCTCGCCCACACCGCCGAGGCGATGGGCGTGGTGGCCGCAGAGACCATCGCCGGTGCGGAGACGATGGAGATCGAGTTCGACTTCATCCCGCGCGCCACCTACTGCCAGCCGCAGATCGCCTCCTTCGGCTACACCGAGGAGCAGGCCAAGGAGCGCGGCTACGACGTGAAGGTCGCCAAGTTCCCGTTCAGCGCGAACGGCAAGGCCGCCGGCCTGGGCGAGGCGGTCGGCTTCGTGAAGGTGGTGGCCGACTCGACGTACAACGAGATCATCGGCGCCCACCTGATCGGTCCGGACGTGACCGAGCTGCTGCCGGTGCTGAACCTGGCCCAGCGCTGGGACCTCACCGCCGACGAGGTCAGTCGGATGGTCTTCGCCCACCCGACCCTCGGCGAGGCGGTCAAGGAGGCCGTGCACGGGATCTCCGGGCACATGCTCAACCTGTGAGCAGGGCGCCGGGGGTCCTCCACTTGCCGCCGGCCCGGGCCGGGTCTACTCTCCAGACGATCGGAGCAATGTCGTTCCGTTCGTCGGATGAGGGAGCCCGGTGTGAACCCTACCCAGCGTCGGAGAGTGGCGGCTGTCGCGCTCGTCGCGACCGGCACCCTTGCCCTGGCCGGCTGTCTCCAGGCACCACGTACGGCCGGGGGTGGTGCCGCCGGACCGGACAACACCCAGCCTGACGGTGACGGTGTGGTGACGGTCCTCGGCGCCTTCGGGGGCGCCGAGGCAGACCTGTTCAACGAGTCCCTGGCGGAGTTCGAGCAGCGCACCGGGATCGACGTCCAGTACACCTCGGACCAGGACTTCACGAACACGATCCGGTTGCGGGTCGGTTCCGGGCAGGCGCCGGACATCGCGATCTTCCCCCAGCCCGGGGGGTTGCTGGAGCAGGCCGAGGCGGGTGCTGTGCAGCCGATCGGGCTGTTCCTCAACACCTACTCGCTGGAGGAGACTCTCGTCCCGGGCTTCCTGGACGCCGCTCGCGCAGACGATGGTCTGGTGTACGGGGCGCCGATGCGGATGGCCGTCAAGTCCATCGTCTGGTATCCGGAGCAGGCCTACCTCGCTGGCGGCTACACCACCGAACCTGCCGACCTGGGCGAGCTCAGCGACGTCGCTGCGCAGATGCGCGAGGACGGGATCGCACCATGGTGCATGGGCTGGGGCTCGGACCAGGCGACCGGCTGGGTGGGTACGGACTGGATCGAGGAGTACATGCTCCGGCTGTGGGGACCCGAGGTGTACGACCAGTGGGTCGCGCACGAGATCCCGTTCAACGACGACCGGGTGATCCAGGCCTTCGAGGCCTACGGCGAGCTGGTGAACACCCCGGACAACGTCCTCGGGGGTACCACCGCGATCTTGTCCACCTCGTTCAGCGAAGCGATGCTCCCCGCCTTCGAGGACCCGCCGCAGTGCCTGATGGAGCGGCAGGGCAACTTCGTCACCGGGTTCTACCCGGAGGAGGTCCAGGCGAACCTGGACGAGGAGATCGGGATCTTCGTGTTCCCACCCGCGGTCGACGGCTATGACGGTCAGCCCGTGCTCGGCGGCGGTGACCTCGCCGCGCTGATGAACGCCAACGACCCGGACTCGATCGCGGTGATGCAGTTCATCACCTCGCCAGAGTTCGGTGGTCCGTGGGCGGCCGGTGGCGGCTGGCTCTCCCCGCACACCACCTTCGACGCGAGCCAGTACCCGGACGAGACCACACGGCGCATCGTGGAGCTGGTGGGCCAGGCGGACGTGTTCCGCTACGACGGTTCGGACATGATGCCCAACGCCGTCGGCGGGGGCACCTTCTGGACCGGCATGGTGCAGTGGCTCAGCGGGGACAAGACGGCCGAACAGGTGACCACGGACATCGAGAACAGCTGGCCGGCCGACGAGGCGGGTGAGTCGTGACCACGGCCAGCGCCACCTCGCCTCCGAGAGCGTCCCTCCGTCCGGTGACGGTGCGTCCGCTCCGTCTGCTCCTGGGCGCGGTGGGGACCTGTGCCGTGGCCTGGCTGATGGGCAACACCTTCCTGGCGCTGTCCTACTACCCGGAGTGGTTCTTCGACAACCGCGTGCTGATCGCGGTCATCGGCATCATCGCCGGTCTCGGCGGGGCGGCACTGCTGTTCTACTGCATCAACGTGTTCGTCGAGTCACTGCCGCAACGGCTCTCCCACGGAGTCATCCCGTACGCGTTCCTGCTGCCAGCGATCGCCCTGATCGCACTCATGCTGATCTACCCGACCGTCCAGACGATCAACTACAGCTTCGCCAACAACGCCAGCACCGCCTATGTCGGGCTGGACAACTTCCGCGCGATCTTCGCCGACGACGAGTTCTGGCTGTCGTTGACGAACAATGCCCTCTGGCTCGTGGTCGTGCCCGCGCTGACCGTGGTCGTCGGCGTGGTGGTCGCGCTGTTCGCCGACCGCCTCTCCAGCAAGGGGGAGAACGCCGCCAAGAGCCTGATCTTCCTGCCGATGGCGATCTCGTTCGTAGCCGCATCGACGATCTGGGGCATCCAGATCTACGATGCCGACCCCGACGTCGGTGCGCTGAACGCGATCGTCTCCTTGTTCGGTGGCGAGGCGCAGGACTGGCTCCGGGTCTCCGACTTCCGGCTCAACTCCTTCCTGATGATGGTGATCCTGGTCTGGATGCAGGCCGGGTTTGCGATGGTGCTGATGTCCGGAGCGATCAAGGCGGTGCCGGAGGAGACGTTGGAGGCTGCCCGGATCGACGGTGCCAACGAGCGCCAGGTCTTCTTCCGGGTGATCATCCCGCAGATCAAGGGCACGATCATCACGGTGGCGATCACGGTGGTCATCCTGGTGCTGAAGGTGTTCGACATCATCTACGTGCTGCTCAACGGGCAGGCCGACTCGAACGTGATCGCAGTGCTGTTCTTCCAGGAGCTGTTCACCTTCCAGCGGGCCGGCCGGGCGTCGGCGATCGTGGTGATCCTGCTGCTCCTGGTCACCCCGATCCTCGTCTACCAGGTGCGGCAGTTCCGCAAGGAGGGTGTGCGATGACGGCAACGGTGGGTGGTGCAGCCGCCACCAGGGCACGTCGGCAGCCGTCGTACATGAAGGACGGGCGCCCCCGCAGCTGGACGTCCATCATCGTCATGGTGGTGCTGACCATCCTCTGGTCGATCCCTACCGTCGGGCTGCTGATCAACTCCTTCCGTGGCCGCGACGACGTGGTCTCCAGCGGCTGGTGGACAGCGATCTTCAACCCGTTCGGCCAGGACTGGACCACCGAGAACTACCTCGGCGTGCTGTCCGGGTCGGACATGGCGACCGGATTCCTGAACACGCTCGCGGTCGCGGTGCCGGCCACGATCCTGCCGATCATGTTCGCCGCGTTCGCCGCCTACGCCTTCACCTTCATGTCCTTCCCGCTGAAGGAGGCGCTGTTCGCGGTGATCATCGGCGTGCTGGTGGTACCGATCCAGGTCTCGTTCCAGCCGATGCTCAACCTGCTCGGCCCGTACGGCATCGGCATCTCCGGCGACTTTGTCGCGGTCTGGTTGCTGCACACCGGGTTCGGGATGCCGCTGTGCGTGTACATCCTGCGCAGCTACATGTCCACGCTGCCGTACTCGGTAGTGGAGTCGGCGAAGATCGACGGCGCCACACACTTCCAGACGTTCTGGCTGCTGGTGGTGCCGATGGCGATGCCGGCGATGGCGGCGTTCGCGACCCTGCAGTTCCTGTGGGTATGGAACGACCTGCTCATCGCCAAGCTCTTCCTCGCGCCGAGCAACACCACGGTCATCGTGCAGCTGCAGCAGCTGCTCGGGACCCAGGGGCAGGGCGCCGAGCTGCTCACCGCGGGCGCCTTCATCTCCATGGCGCTGCCCATCCTGGTGTTCTTCGGGCTGCAGCGGTTCTTCGTCCGCGGCCTGACGGCGGGGTCGGTGAAGGGCTGAGCGGTGGCGACGGTCGCGTAGATTCGGTGCATGACGATCCGTGGGGCGCTGGCGCGCGCGTACTGGGCGGTGAGCCGGTGGCGGCCCCGGCTCGACGAGATGCCCGCGGAGGATGCCGGGATCCTCGTCGGCGCCCCGCACACCTCCAACTGGGACTTCGTGCTCATGCTCGGGCTGAGCTGGAAGTTCGGGATCCGGGTCAAGTTCCTCGGCAAGCACCAGCTGTTCCGTGGCCCGTTCGGTCCGCTGATGCGTGCCCTCGGAGGCATCCCGGTGGACCGGCGGGATCCCTCCCGCGTGGTGGCCGAGATCGTCGGCCGGCTGGAGGCCGGGGAGCGGTTCTTCCTCGTCGTCACCCCCGAGGGCACCCGCAGCCGCGGTGAGCACTGGCGGTCCGGGTTCTACCGGATCGCCCGGGAGGCCGACCTGCCCATCACGCTGGGATACGTGGACCGCACCACGATGATCACCGGCCTCGGCCCCACGTTCCGCCTGACCGGTGAGGTGTGCGCGGACATGGACCGCATCCGGGCCTTCTACCACGGCAAGACCGGGGTGCGCCCCGGCCTGGGTACCGTGCCTCGGCTCCGCGAGGAGGGCTGAGGGCGATGATCGAGGTGCCGGAGCTCCTGGTGGCCGATGCGCCCGCCTGGCGGGACTGGCTGGCGGAGAACCACGAGAGCTCGGCGGGGGTGTGGTTGGTGCTCACCCGCAAGGGCGGGCAGGTGACCAGCCTGGACTACGAGGACGCGGTGCTGGAGGCGCTCTGCGTCGGTTGGATCGACGGTCAGGCCCGCTCGCGCGACCAGGAGAGCCGGTACCAGCGGTTCACCCCGCGCCGTCCGCGCAGCCAGTGGTCGGCGAAGAACGTCGCCCGCGTGGAGCGGCTGGAGGCGGAAGGACGGATGCACCCGGCCGGCCGTGCCGCCGTCACCGCCGCCAAGCAGGACGGGAGATGGGAACGGGCCTACGCAGGCCCGGCGACCGCCGTCGTGCCGGATGACCTGGCAGCGGCGATCGCCGCGAACGCCCGCGCCCAGGCGATGTTCGACGTGCTCACCTCGCAGAACCGGTACGCCCTGCTCTACCGGCTCGGCACGGTCAAGCGCGCCGACACCCGGGCCCGCAAGATCGCCACGTTCACCGACATGCTCGCCCGCGGCGAGACGTTCTACCCGCAACGGCGGCGGCCGGAGGGCTGAGCCTGCGGGCCCAGGGGCGAGGGGCTGGTGCGGCTAGCTCGCGTCGAACTGCGCGGTCTCGGCGTAGCTACGCATCGCCTCCCGGACGTACTGGGCGCCCTCGGTGCCGCCGTAGTTGGCGGCGAACCGGTCGTCGGCCACGTACAGGTCGGCCAGGCCGAGGAAGTACTCCCGGGTGACCGGCTGCACCGGTCCGGTGAGCCAGCGGTGCAGCCGCGTGGTGACCGCCTGCACCTGCTCGTGGGCCGGCTCCAGCCCCTCGGTGTAGGCAGCGGCGTACTCGGCCTGGATCTGCTTCTGCTCCCGACCGAACTCTTCCTTCTCCGCGGGAGACAGCGACCGCCACCACTGGTCGCTGGACTGCCAGGCCTTGCGGCCCCAGCGGGCGGTCACCTCCTCCTCGAAGGCGGTGTGGTCGAACCCGTCGAACATGGTCTCGGGCATCAGGGGGCTCCCATCGTCTCGTCGTCGCAGGGTGGTGCGGACCGCGGAGATCCGCCGTTCGAGCTGGTCCCGCTCGAGGACCATCAGGTCCAGGTGGGTGCGGAGTGCCTCCCGCTCGCCCTGGCTGCCGTGGAGGATCTCGCCGATCTGGGTCAGGCCCAGGCCGAGGTGGCGCAGCAGCAGGATGCGCTGCAGGCGCACGAGCGCGTCGGCGTCGTAGTACCGGTAGCCGTTCGCGCCCACGCGGGAGGGTGGCAGCAGCCCGATCTGGTCGTAGTGGCGCAGGGTTCGGCTGGTGGTGCCGGTGTGCCGGGTGATCTCCTGCATCGACCATTCCGACGGCGGAGCCGGGCTGGCCGGGGCGCCGTCACCGGCCGTAGCGGTCGTCCTGGCGCGCGTGGGTGGCGTGGTGCGTCGCGTGGGTGGCGCGGGTGGCGTCGTGCGTCGCGTGGGTGGCATCGCGTGCTCCTTCCGGGTGCGCTGGTTGTGCCGGCAGGACCAGCATGCACGTTGACGTTGGGTAAGAGTCAAGGCCGGTGACCGCGGATGTCGGTGGTCGGCGAGAGAGTGCGTCACTACAGCAGTGCAAAGCGGCGACCGGGGAGGATGGGCGGCAGGGCGCGCCGAGATCAGTGCTTGACCGACCATCGGTTGTGTCGTACATTAGTTCTATGACAGCGAACGGCGACTTCGGAACCACCGGTGAGGGTGCCGGTGGCGAAGAGCCGCGCACTGATGCGGAGGGGCGTCGCCCGGGTGGGCTGGGCCGGGACATCTTCGGTCAGAAGACGGACCTGTGCACCGACCACATGGTGGCCGGCCCGTTCACCGTGCCCAGCTATCAGCCTGAGGGGCTGGTGGAGCTGGTGCGCGCCGCGCAGCGCGCCGACCAGCGACACCCGAAGTGGCGCCCGATCGTGCCGCACTCACAAGCCTCGCTGGTGGTCAGCGAGGCCGAGCCGGGCCTGTCGCTGGCGAGACTGCTGGCATCGGAGACCGACCCGGTCGACGTGTGGAACGGGGCCGCCTTCCCCCCGGAGGCGGACGACGGCACGCTGGTGGAGATGGTGGCCGGCTGCGAACGCATGGTGCACCACTACGCGGCGCTGCAGGCGAGATTCGTCCAGGAGCTCGTCGAGCGCCGCACGCAGACGCTGCGGACGGTCCAGTCCGTCGGGGACGAGATCGGCGCGAGGCTGAGCATCAGCAACTACGCAGGCGAGCAGATGGTCACGCGGTCGATGGCGCTCGCGGACCTGCCCCGGGTGTCCGATGCCCTCGCCCAGGGGCTGATCAGCTCGCGGAAGGTGGACATCATCACCGCTGCCCTGGCTGGGCTGGAGCAGGAGCAGGCGGAGAACGTCGAGGACTACGCGCTGGAGATCGCGCCCACGCACACGCCGTCCCAGCTGAAGAAGAAGCTTGCCGAGGCGGTCCTGGTGCAGGACCCGGAGGCTGCCGAGGAGCGGAACCAGTCCCAGCGCACCCAGCGGCACGTGTCCTGCCAGCCTGTGGAGCACGGCATGGCGTGGATCTCGGCGTACCTGCCGGTGGAGGACGCCGCAGCGGTGTTCACCTGTATCGACAGCATGGCCGCCCACCGCGCCGAGGACGATGAGCGTGGCATCGATGCGCGGCGCGCCGACGCGTTCAGCCAGATCTTCGCCGAGGCGCTCGCTGCTGGCCGGACCCCGGGTGGGGATCCGTTGCCGCTGCACCAGGGCGTCCCGGCCCACCTGCGGCTGAGCGTCACGGCGCCGGTCCTCGCCGGCGATGCCGAGACGCCGGCACTGCTGCACGGGTTCGGGCCGATCACGGCGCCTGCGGCTCGGCGGCTCATCGGCGAACGAGGCTGCCGCGAAGCCGCGATGCGCTATCGCGCCGAGGGTGGGCTGGTCAGTGCGCCGCGTGAGGACGACACCGATCCAGGCGCCTGGCCGTCGGGGGCCGACCCATGGCGCAGCGACGCGCTGGGTGGGCAGGCATCGGTCCGCGGGGCGCTGGCTGGCCAGGCGTTGGCTGGCGAGGCGCTGGCTGGCGAGGCGCTGGCTGGCCAGGTTCCGGGTACGGAGGCTCCGGGTAGCGAGGTCCCGGCGCGCGCGTCGCGGCGAGCGTCGCGGCGGTCGCGCACGCGGGGAGAGGTCTGCCCGCTGCCCCCGGCGCACACCGACCACGACCAGACAGGTCGCCCGCCAGTGTTCCCCACCGGCTACCCGGGAGTCCTCGCCACGTCGACGCCACCGGCGGAGCTGCCGTTCGGACGGCGGACCGGTCCGGACGGTGACCGGCTCTTTCGGCACACACCACCGGCATGGCCCGCGAACCTGCCGGACGGTACCGACCCGCGGGCACTCCGTGCCTGGGTGAAGAAGCGACTCGCGGCGAACCCGGGCCCACCCGGGGACGGCAGGGACAGGTGTGCTCTCATCGAGCGCGAGCTGGGGCTGATCGCCGCGGACTCCTACGCCCCGTCGCGCCGGCTGCGCCGCCGGATCGTCGAGCGCGACCAGGTGTGCCGGTTCCCAGGCTGCCAGGTGCCCGGGCGACGGTGCCAGCTCGATCACATCGTCCCGTTCGACCCTCAGCTGCCGGGCTGGGCGCAGACGGTGGAGACCAACCTGCACCTTCTCTGCGCCCACCACCACCAGCTGAAGACCGAGGGAGTCTTCCGGGTGGACCGGGACGTGCGCACCGGGCAGACCACCTGGCACGCGCCCACCGGCCATGTGTACGTGCGCAACCCGGAGCCGGCCGACCTGGTGGCGCTCGAGATGCACCTGCGCGCCGACCTGGACGTGAACCGCTGCACCAAGCGCTACGCCCGGTTCAAGGCCGAACGGGCTCGCGCCGAGGCGCGGTCCACCAGGTGCGCCGATCCCTGGCACGGCGCCGTGCTCGACCATGTGGCCTGGATCCACCCGACCTGCCCGGCACGGTCCGGTGCCGCCACCACAGCCACCAGCGAACGTGCTGCCACCACGGCCGCCACCGCCACTGCAGCGACTGCGGCCACTGCACCGGCCGCGCCGGCCGCACCGGACCTGCCAGCGTGGTGGCCCGAGGCGGACTCCGAGCCACCGTTCTGACCGGCGGACTGCGAACCTGACCACGCCTGGGGGCGCCGCTGAGCCGCTCCGCCGCTCAGCTCGCCGGGCGGGTCCGTGCCAACTGATGGAAACACTCGCCCGGCGAGCGACGCCGTCGTTACTGTGGCCGGCATGCCCGAGCTCAGCATCCTCGCCTGGGTGCTGCTGGCGTTCGCCGCGCTCCTCGTCGGCCTCTCCAAGACGGCCCTGCCCGGGTCGAACACGATCTCGGTGGCCATCTTCGCCGCGCTGCTGCCCGCCAAGGAGTCCACCGGCGCCCTGCTCGTCCTGCTGATCGTCGGCGACATGTTCGCGGTCTGGTCCTACCGACGGCACGCGAGCTGGCCGGTGCTGCGCCGCCTGGTACCCACTGTGCTCGCCGGGCTGGTGCTCGGCGCCCTGTTCCTCGCCGTCGCCTCCGACGCTGAGGTGCGCCGGGTGATCGGCGTCATCCTGCTCGCCGTGATCGCGCTGACTCTGGTGCGCCGACACCTGACCCGCAACCGCCAGGCGGAGCCGGAGAGCAAGGCTCGCCAGCACGTGCAGTCCGGGATCTACGGGACCCTCGGCGGCTTCACCACGATGGTCGCCAATGCCGCGGGCCCGGTGATGTCCATGTACTTCCTCGCCTCCCGGTTCTCGGTGAAGACGTTCCTCGGCACCGCCGCCTGGTTCTACTGCGTGGTGAACCTGGTCAAGGTGCCCTTCTCCGTCGGCCTGGGTCTGATCACCGGCCAGACCCTGCTGGTGAACGCCGTGCTCGTGCCCGCTGTGGTGGTCGGTGCGCTCGCTGGACGTGTCCTGGTGAGCAGGATGAACCAGACCTTGTTCGACCGGCTCGTCATCGCCCTGACCATCGGCGGGGCGATCTACCTGCTGGTATGACCGCTGCCGAGCCCGCAGGCGTGGTGGGCGGCGCCCCGGTCGACGGTGGAGCTGCCCGGACCAGGCGCCGCGGCCGCACGCTCCGTGGACTGCGCACCAGTCCTCGCGGGATCATGGCCGGATGAGCAGCCTGCCGGACGAAGGACGTGCACGCATCCGTGCCTCGACGATGTGGCTGATCGCCGCCATCATCCTGGTCGGCGTCGGCGTCGCCGGGTACGCCGCCTTCCTCGGCTTCCCGGTGTCCACCCAGACGAGGGTCACCGCAGCCGCGGTCATCAACGACGGGCACGGGCTGCTGGTGCGCTACGAGGTCGGCTCCTCCAGCTGCGAGGTGCCCGGCGAGGTGACCGTCACCGAGACGGAGGGCACCGTCACCGTCGTCGGATCGGCGGTGGACCCCACCGGCACCCGGGTGATCAACAAGGGCTGCACCGACGACCTGTACTCCGTGGTCGGCACCGTCTGGCTGGCGGAGCCCCTGGCCGGGCGCGCCGTGCTGGACGGCGACGGCACCGAGATCGAGCTGAGCGAAGCGGCCGAGGTGCTCGGCTGATGGTTGCACCAGCTCGCGCCCTCGGGCCGGCGGCCCCGCACGCCGCCGCACCCGAACCTCACACCCTGGCGCCCTGGTGCGTCTACAGAGTGTGAAGCCCTTCGAGCAGGTGGTCGCCGACCACTCCGTGACGGTGCTGCGGGTGTGCCGCGCCGTCGCCGGGCCGGACCTGGCCGACGACGCCTGGTCGGAGACCTTCCTCGCCGCCCTGTCCGCCTACCCCAGGCTGCCGGCGGATGCGAACGTGACCGCCTGGCTGGTCACCATCGCGAAGCGGAAGTGCATCGACCTGCTCCGCCGCTCCGCGCGCACCGTGCCCACCGACCCGCTCCCGGAACGCCCCAGCTCCGACCCGGAGATCGGCGGCTGGACCCGCGACCTGCACGAGGCGCTCTCCGGGCTCACCGAGCGGCAGCGCACCGCCGTCGTCGCCCACCACCTGGCCGGGCTGCCCTACACCGAGGTCGCCGACCTGCTCGGCTGCACCCCCGCCGCCGCCCGCCGTGCCGGTGCGGACGGCATCGCCCGGCTCCGAACCACCTACCAGGACCAGTCATGACGCTCACCGATGCCTTCGACCGTCCCGACGACGGCACTCACCTGGCCGAGCTCCGCGCTCACCTTGCACAGCGGGCCGCCCAGGAAGGACTGCTGGACGTCGCCTACCGCACCGTGCCGAGCCCGCTCGGTGAGCTGCTGCTGGCGGCGACCGATGTGGGCCTGCTCCGCCTCGCCTTCCACCGTGAAGGGTTCGACCAGGTGCTCACCCTCCTCGCCGACCGGGTGGGGCCGCGCATCCTGGCCCACGCTGCTCCGCTGGACGAGGCGGCCCGTGAGCTGGAGGAGTACTTCGCTGGCCGACGTCGCCGGTTCGACCTGCCGCTCGACCTGCGCCTGGCCCACGGTTTTCGCCGCCGGGTGGTCGAGGCGCTGCCCAGCATCGGCTACGGCAGCACCGCCAGCTACGCGGAGATGGCTCGCCGCGCCGGCTCCGAGCGTGCGGTGCGGGCGGTCGGCAGCGCCTGCGCCACCAACCCGCTGCCCGTGGTGCTCCCCTGCCACCGGGTGCTGCGCACCGACGGGTCGCTCGGTGGCTACCGTGGCGGCCCGGAGGCCAAGCGGCTGCTGCTGGAGCTGGAGGCGGCCTGACGGTGGCGCTCGGCGCGCTGCCTGACAGTGGCGCTCGGTGCGGCCGCCTGACAGTGGCGCTCGGTGCGGCCGCCTGACGGCTGCGCTCAGTGCTGCGGGGTGATCTCCAGGCCGACCGGTGCCCCACCACGCTTGCGCCACCGTCCCAGCCAGGAGACGAGCATGAAGAACCGGAACTTCACGCCGTACTTGGCCGCCAGCGCGCTCGTGGCCGTACGCAGCTGAGACCTCGGTAGCACCCGGGCGGTGGCCGGCCATGCTGTGGCGGTCGCTTCGCCCTGGAAGTCCGACGGCGCCACCTGCACCCGCCCGTCGCGGGCGATCCGCTTCACCTTCCCGGACCGGCTCGCGGTGTAGACGTACCAGCGTCCGTCCGCCGGCGCCATCCACACCGGGGTGGACACCGGCGAGCCGTCCCGGCGGAAGGTGGTCAGGGCGAAGAAGTCCTCGCCGGAGTCGTCCTGCTCGAATCGCATCGCGACCGATCCTGCCACTCCTCGCGCAGCACCCCGTACACCACGCTGTCGTGCACCCCTCCGGCCCACCGGCGTGCCCGCCGCAGCCGGGCCTCCTCCACGAACCCCAGCCGCTGCGCCACGGCGATCATCCCGGGATTCCCGGAGTAGGTGGCTAGATCGAGACGGAGCGCGTCGGTGGCGCGGAACAGGTAGTCGGTCCACAGGGCGAGCGCCTCGGTGGCCAGCCCCTGGCCCCAGTACGCCTCGTCGTGGATGCCGATGCCCATCCGCCGCCAGTCGGTCTCCTTCGACTCCCAGTACCAGCTCACCGCCCCGATGAGCACCCCGCCGGTCTCGATCCCGAGCATGGTGCGCACCCCGCCGTCGGTGTGCGGGCTGTCGGCCACGTACCGGTGCGCCAGCTCGGCCATCCCCTCGGCGGTCGGCGCCCCGAAGTACGGGCCGTTGGTGCGGTGCCAGGGCCGGTCGGCACGGAGGAGGTCCGCCACCCGGTCGGCGTCCGCCGGCACCCAGTCGCGCAGCAGCACCCGGTCGGTGCGGGCCAGCACGCTCACGTGGACTGCCACCCACCCAGCCGGTCGAGGATCTGCCAGGCCACCCTCCCGAAAGTGGCCAGGTCGTCGGGTGCTACCGCGTCCACCACCAGCTCGCGTGCGCGGCGGACGTGCCCGGGTGCAGCCGCCTCCACCCGGTCCCGGCCGGCCGGGGTGAGGATCGCGTTCGTCGCCCGCCGGTCCTCCTGACAGGTCTCTCGGCGCACCAGCCCCTGGTTCTCCAACCGTCGCACCACGTGCGAGAGCCGGGACAGCGACCCGTTGGTCAGCTCGGCTAGGGCGCTCATCCGCAGCGTCTGGTCCTCCTGCTCGGCAAGCATCGCCAGCACCATGTACTCGAAGAAGCTCAGGTGGGAGTCCCGCTCCAGCTGGCTGTCCAGGGCGCCCGGGAGCCGGACCAGCAGCCCGGTGAGCGCCAACCAGGCGTTGCGTTCCTCGGCGGTGAGCCACTGCGGCTCTCCCGCCCGCGAAATTGATTGAGCCATCAATCAATCATGGCATAGTGCCAGCGGCTCGTCATCTGGCGGCGGGTGCCGCCTACCGCCAGCGGCACGTCACCGGGCGGCGGGTGCCGCCTTCCGGCAGCGGCACGTCACCGGGCGGCGGGTGCCGCCTTCCGGCAGCAGGCCCCTCCGCGGCGGCCGGCGAACCCCCACCGGTTCACGCGAAGTCTGCCGGGGTCAGCCCGGCCTCGTCCAGCCGCTGGACCTGCGACGCGCTGCTCATCGCCCGGTAGGAGGCATCCAGCAGCTCGAACACCTCCGCCCAGTCCACGCCCTCCGGTGTGGTGCCACCGCAGGCCAGGTCCCAGCCGAGCCAACCGGACGGGCCGTAGTAGGCGGGCAGGAACGAACGGGGGTCCTGCTCCAGGGCGGGCTTCTCCGCCGGATCCGGGAACAGCAGCAGCCCGTGGTGGTACTGCACCCGGGTGCTCGCCGGCCCCTTGGTGCCGCCGCCGTACACGGCGAACACCTTCTGCGAGCGGAACGTGGGACGACCGTGGGCCACCTTCTCGATCGCATCGGGGAACGCCAGCGCCACGCGACGGACCCTGGCCAGGTAGGGATCGCCGTCATCGAACATCTGCGGGTGGGCCATGGGCGACCATCATGCCGCCACGGCGACGATCATGCCGCCACGGCGGACGATCGTGCCCAGCCGGGGGACGACCACGCCGCCCCGGCGGACGATCGCGCCAAACCGGTGGACCATCATGCCCAGCCGATGGGCCGTTCCTGCCGCCGCCGCGGGATACGGTAGTGCCCATGGCCCGTACGCTCAGCGAGCGCGCGCATGCCGCCGTCGGGGTGGTGCAGGAGAACCCGGTACGGTTCGCCGACCAGGTGTTCTTCGTGCTCGCGACGCTCGCTTCCGGGTGGCTGGCATTCCTGCTCATCCACCAGCTCGTCACCGCGGGGTGGCGGCACCTGTGGGCGTTCATCCCGTTCTGGCTGATCGTCACCTACCTGCTGCTGCCGCGGCTGCACTCGCTGCTCACCCGCGTGTACGTGCCGAACTACTTCATCGGCCGCTCCCGCACCCGGGAGGGGCTGCTCGGCGACCCGGTGAACCTCGGTTTCCGTGGCACCGTGGAGCAGCTGCACACGGCGATGATCCGCGCCGGCTGGCACCGCGCGGACGAGGTGAACCTGGAGTCCAGCCGGCGGATGGTGCTGGCCACCCTGCTGCGCCGCAGCTACCCGGACGCGCCGGTGAGCCCGCTGTTCCTGTTCGGCCAGCGACAGGCATTCACCTACCAGCAGGAGGTGGAGGGCAACCCGGCGCAACGCCACCACGTGCGGTTCTGGGCCTGCCCGCAGGGGTGGCGCCTGCCCGGCGGCAAGAAGGTGGACTGGCTCGCCGCCGGCACCTACGACCGCTCGGTCGGGCTGTCCCACTTCACCCTGCAGATCACCCACCGCATCGATGCCGACATCGACGCCGAGCGCGACCATGTGCTGGCCACGCTCGCCGCACCCGAGGCCGGCAACCACGGCATTGCCGTCCGCCACCTGCAGAACTTCTCCACCGGCTACCACCACCGCAACGGCGGCGGGGACGCGATCCGCACCGACGGCGACCTGCCGATCGTTGACCTGCGGCAGACCCGGCCGCCCACCGCGGAGATCCTGGAGACCATCCGCACCGACGACGAGGAGGGCCGGCACCGCCGCGCCGTGCCGCTCACCGTGGCGTTCGGGCTGTTCCTCATGCTCGTGCGGGTAGCGGTCGGCGTGGTCTCGCTGTCCTGGCTGGCGTCGCTGACCGCCACGGGCATCGCCGACCTGAAGGTGGTCGGCCCGCTGCTGGATGCCGGTGTGCCGCCGGACGTGCTCGCAGTGGTCGTGCGCTCGGTGCTGGCGGCCTACCTGCTCGCCTACCTGGTGCTCGCACCGCTCATCTTCCGCCGGGTGAACCGGGCGCGGATGCTCACCCTGACCCTGAGCGCGATCAGTGTGGCCACCTACGTGGTGCTGTGGATCACCGGTGCCCCAGAGTCCACCCTGGCCACCCAGGTGTTCGGGTCCGCCCTGGAGATCCTGGTGATGCTCGCGCTGTCGGGGGAGACGGCCCGCATCTTCACCACCACCCGGGACCCGGCGGTCGGGCAGCGGCCGAGCTCGTAGCGGCACAGGCAGCCTCGCGGGCAGGTCGGCTCGGGAACCGGCGGGGCGAGGGTGCCGCTGGCTCTAGGCTGCGACCATGTCCCCCGCGTCCGACCGGCTGCCGCGCTGGCTGCTGCTGGCCGGCATCGTGGTGGTCGCGACCAACCTGCGCCCGGCGATCGCCGCGGTCGGCCCGGTGCTGCCGGTGCTCGGTGCGGACATGGGCATGGGCAGCGTGGCGCTCGGGCTGCTCGGTGCGCTCCCGGTCGCGGTCTTCGCCATCGCCTCGTCGATGGTGCACCGGCTGCTGCACACCCTCGGCGTGGAGCGGACCACCGCCGGTGCGCTCGGGCTGCTCATGGTGGCGACCGTGCTGCGGTCCTGGCCCGGGCCGGAGGCGAACATCTGGGTCGGCACCGTGCTCGTCGGTGCGGCGATCGCGGTCGGCAACGTGACCGTGCCGGTGCTGGTCCGGCAGGACTTCCCCGGCGCCGTGGCCCGGGTCACCGGGATCTACGTGGCCGTGCTCGGCTTCTTCGCCGGGCTGTCCGCCGCCGCCGCGGTGCCGTTGGCGAACCTGAGCCTGCTCGGCTGGCGGCTGGCCCTGGGCGTGTGGGCCGTGCTCACCCTCCTCGGGCTGCTCCTCTGGTGGCCGCGCGCCCGCCGGTCCGGACGTCCCGCCCGCACCGGCTCGACGACGCCCTCGGGCCGACGGCTGTGGCGCACCGGCGCCGCCTGGCAGATCTCCGCCTACATGGGCCTGCAGTCCGGGTCCTTCTACGTGGCGCTCACCTGGCTGCCGACCGTGGAGCAAGAGCTCGGCTACGCCCCGGCGGTCGCCGGCTGGCACCTGTCCCTGCTGCAGCTGGTCGCGATGGTGGGCAACCTGACCGCACCGGTGCTGCTGCGCCGTGGCCGCGACGAACGCCTCACCGCCGCCGCGGCCGGGCTGTGCGTGCTCGGGGCCACGGTCGGGTTCCTGCTGCTGCCCGGGGCGGCGGTGGTGTGGATCGTGCTGCTCGGGCTCGGTATGGGGGTGGCGTTCGTGGTGGCGCTGACGCTGATCGCGGTGCGTGCCGGCGACCTGCGCACCGCACCGCAGCTCTCCGCGATGGCGCAGGCGGTCGGCTACCTGATCGCCGCCGTGGCGCTGCTGGTGGCGGGGGTGCTGCACGGTGCGGCCGGCGGTCCCGCGGTGCTCGGGGTGATCGTGGTGGTCAGCACCGGCACCGCGCTGCTCGGCCTGCTGGCCGGCCGGCGGAGCACGATCACCGCCTGAGAGCTCAGCCCAGCACCAGGTACAGCAGCACCGCGAGCACCACCACGGCGGCTGCCGCGAGCACGCCGGGCAGCGCCCGCTGTGCGGCTCCGGGCACCGGCACGGTGTCTGGGTCGGTCGGGTCGGTCGGCACGGTCGGGTCGGTCGGCTCGCCTGGGCCGGTTGCCGCGCCGGGTACCCCGGCCTCGTTCCCTGCGCCCGCTGGGCCTGCTGGGCCTGCTGGGCGCGCTGGGCCTGCTGGGCCTGCTGGGTTTGCCGTGCCTGCCGCAGTCGCACCGGTGGAGGTCGCCG
>CAZMDO010000018.1:21664-23613 GCA_964564445.1 uncultured Ruaniaceae bacterium
GCCTGCCGCAGTCGCACCGGTGGAGGTCGCCGACGACGGCGCACCCCCCTCGGTCTGCTCGCTCACCCGGGTGCTGCTCGTCCGGGCGGCGTCGGTGCCTGGGGCGCCGGGCCGTGCTCCGGAACCCGGTGGGGAGTCGAACGCCAGCTCCGGCAGGCAGCTGCGCAGGGCGGCCGCAGCCTCGGGGGAGAGGGTCAGCCCGTCCTCGGCGGCCCCGACGACCACGCTCGCGCTGGCCTGCTCGGCTTGCTCGGCCCGCGCGGCTTGCTCGGCTTGCTCGGCCCGCGCGGCTTGCTCGGCTTGCGCGGCCTGCTCGGCCTGCTCGGTGTGCTCGGGGGACTCGGCCTGCTCGGGGGACTCGGCCGGCTCGCTGCCGGTCTCGTCCTCGTCGGCGACGACGTCGGCGACCACCACCGTCACGTTGTCCCGGGTGCCCACGGCCAGGGCAGCCTGGATCAGGTCCGCGGCCGCCTGCCCCCGGTCCTCGACCATCAGGGTGGCGCCGATGACCTCGGGGTCCAGGTAGTCGGACAGCCCGTCGGAGCAGAGCAGCACCCGGTCGCCCGGCTGCACCTGCGCCTCGATGATGTCCAGGTCCGGACCCGCCGGCTGGTCGTCCAGCGACTTCAGCAGCATCGACCGGTACGGGTGGTTGCGGGCCCGCTCCGGGGTGAGCTCGCCGTTCTCGATCAGCCGCTGCACGTGGGTGTGGTCGGTGGTGATCTGGTACAGCGCGCCGTCGCGCAGCGCGTAGACCCGGGAGTCGCCGATGTGCCCGATGCTGACCCGCTCACCGTCGGAGCCGACCGCCACCAGCGTGGTGCCCATCGACTCCAGCACCGGGTCGGCCTCGGACATCGCGAACAGCGCGCGGCGGGCCAGCCGGCCGGCGTGCAGGAACTCCGCGGGCAGGTCGGTGCCGCTGCTCTGGTCCACGTCGGCGAACACCCGCAGCGCCACGGTGGAGGCGACCTCGCCGGCCGCGTGCCCGCCCATCCCGTCGGCGAGCACGAGCAGACGCGCGCTGGCGAACGCCGAGTCCTCGTTGTTGGTGCGGACGGTGCCGAGATCGGTGTGCACGGCGTAGCGGAAACTGACCGCCATCGTCCACCGCCTCAGCTTGTCCTCGTCCACCGGATGCCAGCCCCTTGCGACCCTCACCCTACAACCCCCGGAGCCCGCACAGCCGCACGCCACCGGGGTGTGCGGACCGCCTGGACGGGCTCCGCCTCAGATCATGTTCTGCCGCTGCAGGTGCCGCAGCGCCCACCAGCCGAGCGGCACCCGGATCCAGAACGTGAGCACCCGGAACAGCACCGCGGTGGAGGCCGCCGCCGCGGTCGCGATCCCGGCCGTGGTCAGCCCGGTGGACAGGGCGAGCTCCACGGTGCCGATGCCGCCCGGGGTCGGGATGGCCGAGCCGACCGCGTTCCCGGTGAGGTACACGATCGCCAGGGAGGTCAGCGGCAACGACTGCCCGAACGCCGCCAGCGACGCCGCGAACGCCGCCAGGTAGCCGATGGTCATCAGCAGGTTGCCGCCGAGCGCCATCGCCAGCCGGTGCGGTTGGCCGATCACCCAGACCAGCCGGGGCCACACCTGCTGCAGGGTGGGCCGCACCTTGGCGACCACCCAGCGGCGCAGCGACCCGATCGCCATCACCGCGCCGGCCAGCACCAGCGCCACGCCCACCACGATCAGCACCGTGCTCGACGGCAGCTGCTGCAGCGCACCGGAGGAACCGGTGAGCAGCGCGATGGCGATCAGCAGCAGCACCGTGGTGACGAACTGGGAGACCTGCAGCAGCGCCACCGTGGCCACCGCCATCGGGGTTGCGGCGCCGCGCTTCTGCATGAACCGCAGGTTCAGCGCCGCCGGACCCACCCCCGCCGGCGCCACCAGGGTGATCACCGAGGAGGCCACCTGCACCACCACGGTGCGCCACAGGC
>CAZMDO010000019.1:0-23293 GCA_964564445.1 uncultured Ruaniaceae bacterium
CCCCGCCCGCTCGGGCCGGCGCCGTCGGCGCCCGTGCGCCCACCTCCCGCCGCTCCCGCGGCTGCTCGCGCGCCACCGGCAGAAGGTGCCCGACCCGCCCGTTGCACGGACTGCCCGGGCGGCAGCGGGGCGCCCAGCCCGGGTCGGCGGGCAGCGGCCGACGGCGACCCGCTGGCGGCTCTCGGTGCCGGGGAGCCCGCCGCGGCACCAGCCGCAGGAGAGGCCGGGGTGGTCGGCCGCGGGATCGACACCTCGGTGTACCCGGTCTGCGCGGCGCGCTGGGCGATCACATCGGCGATCGGGGCCGAGTAGGAGGTCACCGCCGGCGGCACCGGGGCGGCCGGGCTGATGATCGGACCCGCACCGGCGTCGGCGGGCTGGTCCACCTCCGGCTGCTGCCCGTGGGCCGGAGGGCGCAGCATCGCGAGGTCCTCGGCGCTGCCCAGGGCATAGTGCACCTGCGCCAACCCGGCCGGGGTGGGTGCGGTGAGCAGCGGGCTGCGCGCCTCCCGGGCCACCGGCACCGACCGTGTGGCCGTCCCGCGGCCGGCGGCCGGCCCGGCCAGCGGGGGCGCGCCCGAAGAACCGCCTTGCGCAGGTGCGGCGACCTGCCCCCCGGGACCTGCGCCGTCGACCTGATCGGCAGGCGGACCGGCCTGTGCCACCCGCCCTCCGCCGTCACCATCGACGACGCCGGACGGTGCCTCCGCCGAGACCAGGTGGCCCAGCTGCCCGGTGAGGAGCAGCTGCCGCCCGGTCACCGTCCAGGCCGCGCCAGGGGTGTGCACCGGTGCGGCCGCCGCTACCGACCGCTGCAGCGGCGGCAGGTGCGCCCAGCCCATCGGCGGCGGGTCAGCAGCCGGGGCAGGGGCAGCAGCGGGAGGTGCAGCATCAGCGGCCCCGTCCGCCGGGCGCCGCTGCCAGGGCCAGCGCATCAGTCCTCCTGTGCCATCCGCCGGTTGATCGCGGCGATCTCGTGGGTGAACCGCAACCGCTGCGCGTGCTCGAGATCGAGGATGTCGTCCAGCGGCCAGTGGAAGTGGTAGGCGACGTACGCGACCTCCTCATACAGCCGCTCGGGCGCGTACGTCACGATTCCCCCAGGCGACCGTCCGAGAGGTCGAGGGTGAACCGGTGCGCACAGGACGGGCAGGTGACCGCCGCCCTGGAGTGCCCCTCGGTGTTCACCCGCCGGTACAGGTCCTGCAGGAACGCCACGTCGGAGGCGAACATGTTCTCCACCACCGAGGCCGAGACCGACGGCAGCGTGCCCAGCGAGGTGATCACCCGGCCGAGCAGCACCACCGTGGTGTACGCCGCGTTCTCCTGCACCCGGGCGTCATACAGCGGCAGCAGCTCGTCGCGAGCCGTCGCCAGCCGCATCGTGCCCTCCCGGTGCAGGGTGCCGTGGGCGTCCTGGTAGCCGCGCGGGAGCACGAAGTCGAACTCGGTGCGCAGCTCGGTCGGTGCCGCCGACGCGCCCGGAGCCTCCTCGGCAACGGGCGCGTCGACAAGCTCCGGAGGGGAACCCCGTCGCATCAGCTGAACTCCATCTCATCCCAGCAGACGGTGAACGCCTCGATCAGCGGGTCCGTGGACCCGGCCTTCAGGGAGCCGGACACCTCCACGTCCTTGACCCAGCAGTTCCGGTAGGAGAGCTTCTTCACCACGCTGTTGTCCGAGGAGTAGATGGTCACCTCGGCCGTCTTGCGGGCACTGCCCAGCTGGCCGCCCATCACCGCCTTGAGCCAGTCGGTGATCGTGGCGGACTCGGTCAGACCGCGCTTGACGGTGAACTCGCCGGGCTTCTGCCGGCCCATCATCTGCCGGGTGATGAACTTCCCGTCCTTGGCCTGCTGCTGGTAGCCGATCTTGTCCACCTCGGTCTTCAGGCCGGAGACCTCCATCACGTACGGCACCTCGACGCCGTCGATGGTCACGCTGAACCCGTAGCCCGCGGCGAGGTCCATGGCATCTGGCAATGGCATTGTCTGTTCACATCCTTCTCATCGCTGGGGTGGGGGACTACTCGTTGACCAGGCTGGCGCCGCCGGAGAACTGCGCGAGCTGGAAGATCACGAACTCGGCCGGCTTGACCGGGGCGACGCCGATCTGACAGGTGACCTGCCCGGCGTCGATGGCCTCCGCCGGGTTCGTCTCCCGGTCGCACTTGACGTAGAACGCCTCATCCGGGGTGAGCCCGAACAGGGCGCCCTTGCGCCACTCGTTCACCAGGAACGCCGCGATCGTGCGGCGGATCCGGGCCCAGAGGGCGTCGTCGTTCGGCTCGAACACCACCCACTGGGTGCCGATCAGGATCGACTCCTCCAGGTAGTTGAACAGCCGCCGCACGTTCAGGTAGCGCCAGGCCGGGTCGCTGGAGAGGGTGCGGGCACCCCAGACGCGGATGCCGCGGCCGGGGAAGGAGCGCACGCAGTTGATCCCCACCGGGTTGAGCAGGTCCTGCTCGGCGCGGGTGATCGAGGTCTGCAGCGAGATCGCCCCGCGCACCACCTCGTTCGCCGGGGCCTTGTGCACCCCGCGGGTGTCGTCGTTGCGGGCCCAGACGCCGGCCATGTGGCCCGAGGGCGGCACGAAGACGTTGTTCCCGCTGGCCGGGTCGAAGACCTTGACGTACGGCCAGTACAGGGCGGCGTACTTGGAGTCGTACCCGGCGCCGTCCACGCGCCACTCCTTGATCTGCTGGGCGTTCAGGTTCGGTGGCGGGTCCAGGATCGCCATCCGGTCGCCCATCAGCTCGCAGTGCGCGATCATCGCCAGCTGGACCGCCTGCACGGCCTCCAGGTCGATCGCGCCCTGCTCGTAGGCGGCCATCAGGTCCGGCACGGAGAGCATCGTGACGTCCTCGATCGCCTCCAGCCCGGCGAACCCGGTGCGCTCGGCCGCGTCGCCGACGTAGTCGTCGGTGCCCAGCCGTTGCGGGGTGGGCGGCTCCGGCTCCGGTTCGGGAGCGACCAGGGACACCTCGCCCTTGGTCGGCTTCATCACCGCGCTGCCCTGGGCGACCTGCTCGATGGTGATCAGCTTCGACTCCTGGCTCACCTTCGTGGCGACGTTGTCGGCGCCCTTCTTGGTGCTGACGCCGTCGAAGGTCTCGGTGGCCTTGCCGTCCACCTTGATGACGAGCTTGAACTTGTCGTCACTGGCCTTCTCGTCGTCGGTGGCCTCGACCGCCACGGAGATCTTCTTGTTGGTGGCCTCCTTGGCGGTGATGGTGAACCCGGAGACGTCCGCCGTGGCCGGGCCGGCGATCTGCTTGCGGGAGCCGCGCTTGCCGTCCCCGTTCTCGGCGCCGATGCGCACGATGTAGCAGTTGCCACCACCGTTGAGGAAGTAGCCGTAGACGGCGTGCGCCAGGTAGGACTGCGGCACGAACTCCCCGAAGGTCTCGGCGAACTGGGTCCAGTTCGAGACCAGGGTCGGCGTGTTGACTGGGCCCTTCTCAGCGAGCCCGACGAAAGCTGCGACGGCGGTGCCTACACCTTCGATCGGGCGACTTCCCGCCTCGACCTCCTCGACGTAGACACCGGGCGATAGGTAGGTCGGCATTTCCTCTCCTCACACGGCATCAAGCAGGTGACGCCAGCCTCGCCCAGGCACGCGGAGGAGGTGAGGAGCCTCAGGACGGCATCGGGGGAAGCGGTTCTGGTCCGAACGGGCAAGTGCCGGTGGCGTTCAGGGCTCCGGGTGGCTGGTGGGCCGGGGTGCTCAGGGCTCCGGTTCGTCGTCGAGGTCGTCCTCGGCGCGCTGGATCGCCATCCGGCCCACCGACGGGGCCTCGTCCTCGAGGTCGTCCTCCTCCCGCTGGAGGGCAAGCTCGGTCGCGCGCTGGAGCGGGTCGGCTGCCGCGTGAGCGAGCGGGCCGGCTGCGTCCCGCTGGGCGGTGGCGCCGGTCGCGCCGGCAGCGTCCCCGGCGTTGCCGGCCGACTGCGGGGCCGGCTGGGACATGATGTGGTGGGCGTTGCGCTCGGCCTCCCGCTCGAAGCGGTCCGAGGGGTCGGAGACCTTGATGCCACCACCGACCTCGGTGCCGGCGACCGGCCCGCTGCGCTGCTGCACCACATGGGTGAGCTCGTGCGCGAGCAGGGTACGGCCGTGGTCGGAGTCGGGGCTGTAGGTGCCCGAGCCGAAGACGATGTCCTCGCCGACGGTGTACGCGTGCGCCTGGACGGCCTTGGCAGAGTCGCTGGCCGCTCCGCCGGTGTGCACCCGCACCCCGGAGAAGTCCTGGCCCATCCTGGCTTCCATGTCGGTGCGCACCGGGGGCGGCAGCGGGTCGCCGGAGGAGGACGCGAGCAGGTCCAGCACGGGGGAGCGCTGCGGCTGCTCCCCGGTGATCAGCTCCTCGGTGGCGGAGTTGCCGGCGGTGCGCTGCAGGTCCAGCAGCCCGTCGCTGCCGAGCACGTCCGCACGGCGGTCGGCGACCGCTGCGGCGGGTGGCGGGGTGGCGTGGCTGCGGCGTGGCTGCGGACCGCTGGCTTCGGGACTGTTCTGGTGGCTACGTGCGTGCATGGTGGCTCCCGAGTGGTCGGACCCGCCGGCCGTGGCGGGCAGTCCTTGACCCAGGCTGGCACCGGGCGGGCGGAGGGGTAAGCGGCCCGGGGTACGCCCATCGGGCCGGTCGGGTTGCCCGATCGGGCGGGACAGGCGGTTGCCCCGCGCCCCTCAGGGGACCTCGATCTTGGGATGGGTGGTCGGGGGTGAGTGGTTGGCCCGGGGTGAGTGGGTGAGTGGGTGGCCCGGGATGAGCGGGCGGGGCGGGTCAGCGGTGGAGGAGGGGCCAGTAGTCGCCGAACTCCTCGGCGAGGGTGAGCCGGCCGAGCTTGCGGTACTCCCGCTGCACCGCGGTGACCAGGTGGTCCATGCGCAGCGGGCCGTCGTCCTCGGCGGCGAAGTAGGCGGCGCTGATCGCGGCCGACCGGATCGCGCCGCCGCTGAGCGTGAACGCCTCTGCGCAGAAGTCCAGGTCCAGGTCGCCGGCCCGCGGCAGCGCCGTGCCCAGGCACCGGTCCCAGAGCAGGCGGCGGTGCTCGGCGTCCGGCAGCGGGAAGTCCACCACCACGTCCAGCCGCCGGGTGAACGCCTCGTCGATGTTCGCCCGCAGGTTGGTGGCCAGCAGCACCAGTCCGTCGAAGGACTCCAGCCGCTGCAGCAGGTAGGCGCTCTCGATGTTGGCGTACCGGTCGTGGGCGTCCTTGACCTCCGAGCGCTTGCCGAAGATCGAGTCCGCCTCGTCGAACAGCAGCACCGCGTTCACCCCCTGCGCCGCGGTGAAGATGCGCTCCAGGTTCTTCTCCGTCTCCCCGATGTACTTGTCCACCACGGTGGCCAGGTCCACCACGTACAGGTCCAGGCCCAGGTCGGCGGCGAGCACCTCGGCCGACATCGTCTTGCCCGTGCCCGAGTCGCCTGCGAACAGCGCCGCCACCCCGTGCCCGCGGCCCCCGCCCGGGCGCATCCGCCAGTCCCCGAGCACCCGCTCCCGGTGCCGGGCGCGCAGCGCGATCTCCCGCAGCCCGGTCACGATCCCGCCGGGGAGCACCAGGTCCGCCCAGGTCACCGCCGGGGAGATGCGCCGAGCCAGCCGCTCCAGCGCCGTGCCGTTCTCCGCCCGCGCACCGGCGCGCACGTGCTCGGCGCCGACCGCGGTGCCGTCGGCCGCCGCCTGCGCCCGGGCAGTGCGCGCCGCCCGGTACACCTGCTCCGGACGCAGCCGGAACTGCGAGGTGAGCGCCGCCTGCGCGGACGCCGAAGACGAGGTGGGCGGCGCGGCCGAGGGGGAGGAACCGGCCGACCCGGCGGTGGCGGCCTGCCCGGCGGTGCCTTGCTCACCCGCCGCCGCGGGGGTTCCGGCACCCGCCGCCGCCAGCTCCGCGGCCCACAGCGCCTCCCGCTCGGCCACCGTCGACGCCGGCACCTGCCACCGCAACGGGATCCGCCGGCTCCACGCCGGGTCCCACGAGTCCGTCCCGACCAGGAACACCGGCAGGTCGCCGCCGAGGGAGTCCACCAGCCCGGGCTGGGCCACCAGCTCACCCACCGGCCCGAGCACCAGCCCGGCACCGCGCAGCCGCGCCTCCCGGACCAGCAGCCCCACCGCCGCGGCCACCTCGGCCGCCGGCATCCCGCCGGGCAGCACCGCGCTGACCACCCCGCGCCCACCGGCCGCCAACGCCTGCGCCGCGAGCAGCCGCCCGGAGGAGGTGGCGTCCTCACGCAGGTAGACCAGGTGCTCCCCGGCAGCCAACGCCCGCACCAGCGGGGCAGGGTCGCCCCAGGAGATCGGCGGCACGTCCTCGATCAGGTGCGCCACCTGCGGGTGCGGGGTGTCGTCGCCGAGCAGGTGCGCCACCACCCGGTCGGGCACCTGCAGCCCGCGGGAGGCCAGTGGCCGGTCGGTGTCGGTGAGCTCCACCAGACCGGAGGCCACCAACGGTCCCCGGGTGATCCGCGCCCGGTCCGCCCCGGACGCCAGCGACAGCCCGCACAGCTCGAACGCCACCGCCGCCCCGGCCCGCCGGCGGGTCACGTCGTCGTTCAGGTAGCCCAGCAGCGGTTCGAACCGCGGGTCCAGCTCCGGGGCGAGCGCGATCACCAGCAGGTCCAGGTCCACCTCGTCCAGCCCGCAGCTGGTGCGCAGCGCCGCCAGCGCCGACCCCGGCCGGGCCACCAGCCCGAGCGGCCCGGCCCGGTCGGCGGCCCGCGCCCCGGAGAGCAGGTGGTCCACCTGTTCGTCGCTGACGTACAGGCCGCGGTAGGGGTCGTCCGGTTGCGGGTCCACCGCCCGGCGCTGCTGCACCAGCGCGCCGATCCGTTGCTCGACGGCGGAGAGCCGCTCGAGCAGGGCACCCAGGTCTGCCTCCGTGCTCACCACCCGATCCCCATTCGAACCCACTTTGCGCGATCGAACCAGGATGTAGGTAGGTTCCAATGCGCAAAGGGGGTTCCAATCGTGGCGGCGCCGCCTGCCCCGCCCGCGCCGGTCGCGCCCGCGCCGGCCGCCGCCGCGTCGGCCCCGGCCGTCACGGCGCCTTCTTCGCGCGGGCCCGCCCACGCACCCGCGCCCGCTGACCCCCCGACCCCGGTGCGGCTGGCTCCGCCCCCCGGGCTGCGCCGTCACCGGACGCCGGAGGCGGTGTGTGCAAGGTGCGCCGCGGGTCCACCGACCCGGTCGTGGTGGCCTCGGTGACCAGGCCCAGCCCGGACTCCACCGGCGGCCCCACCGGGGCGACCTCGGCCATCAGCGGCGCCGTGATCACCAGGTCGATCGACGGCTTGAGCTGCCCGCCCAGGGAGGACCAGACGTCGGCGAACCCGCGGTCCTCCGGCGGCGGCAGCCCGACCGTGACCCGCAGGGGCAGCGGCGCGGCGGCCAGCGTGCCGGTGAGCCGGTCGGCGGGCAGCGCCTCGTAGTGGCCCAGGGTGAGCAGCAACGTGTCCAGCAGCCGGTGCTCGTCCTCGGGGCGCTGGGTCCACGCGGTCACCAGGTAGGAGAGCTTGAACAGCCGCGGCGGCCCCTGCCGACCGGTGACGCGCCCCTCGTGCGTCTGCGCCAGCAGTCCGCGCTCCCGCCAGCGCAGGTCCTCGCGGATGTCGTACAGGTAGAGGTTCACCGTGGGTGCGTTGCGCCGGGCGGCCCAGTCCGTGGTCGGCGCCTCGAACACCACGTCCACGTCCGAGCCGGTGAGCGCCTCCTCGCGCACGATGGCCCGCAGCACGTCGTCGACCTCGGGGATCATCTCAGCTCCGTCCCAGGAAGTCCGGGGGTTCCATGCTCCGCGGCACCACCAGCAGCGTGGGGGGCACGGCCAGCCCGAACGCGGTACCGGCCACCGAGGTGACCTGCAGGGTCCGCCGGCCGAGCTCGTCACCGTCCACGATCAGCACCGACGTGCGCAGCGTGCCGTCCTCCTCGGCCGCCACCGGCCGGTACACCGCGGTGATGCCCTCCGACCAGCGCAGCGTGATCTCGGCATCCGGCGGCAGGTCCACCCCGTACAGCAGGGTCACCTCGCCCGGTTCGGCCACCGAGGGCAGCAGCCGCAGCTGCGCCTGCACCGCCTCGAAGCCCGCGGTGGCGCTGTTGTTGCCCGGCACCGGGTCCGTCGCGGTGGTGCTCGCGCTCGCGGTCATCTCGATCTGCCCGACGGCGGTGGGTTGCAGCAGGACGTCCACGCTCACCTGGTCTCCGCTCGCCAGGGCGCCCAGGTCGCAGGGGCCGGTGACCGGGCAGGTGCCGGCGTCCAGCACCAGCACGCCGGCGGGCAGGGCGGTGGTCAGCTGCACGTCTGGTGCCGGGCCGTCACCGCCGTTGGTCACGGTGATGTGGGCGGGCAGGCCGTCGCCGCCGAGCCAGGCGCGGTCGGCGTCGGTGGTGAGCTGGACCTGCAGGTCCGGGGCGGTGGTCGGCTCGGTCGGGGTGGTGGTGGCGGTGAATGTGCGCTCGGCGGAGTCGTTGCCGGCCTCGGTGTCGATGGAGTTGGTGCTCACCGTGACGGTGACCAGGTGCTCGCCCGCGGTCGGGAACGTGACCGGGACGGTGACCTCGGTGGCGGCGCCGCGGTCGATCCGGTCGGCCAGGGTGCAGGTGAGGACCGTTCCCGCGGCGGTGCAGCCGGTGGGCAGGGTGCCCGGCTGGGCGCCCTCGGGCAGGGTGAGCACCACGATCGCGTCCCGGGCCGGTGAGGGGCCGTTGTTGCTGATGGTCACGGTCACCGGGGTCGCCGTGGTGGTGGTGACCGGGCCGGTGGGGGCGCCGATGGTCACGGTCAGGTCGCTGAGCGGTTCGAACTCCGGGTGCGCCAGCGCGGTGCCGACCTCCGGCACGGCGTACATGGTGCTCGCCTCGGTGCTGGTCAGGCCGGCGACGAGGATCGCGTTCGGGAAGTCGCTGTTGCCCTGCAGCACGGCGATGCGCTGCCCGTCCGGGGACCAGGTCGGCTCGGTCACCGGGGGGTAGCCCAGGTCGTCGTCGTTGAAGACCGGCATGCCGGTGAGCCCGGCGATCGGTGCCGGGGTGGTCCAGTCGGTGCCGAGGGCGGCCTCGGTGGTGGTCTCGTCCACGGTGAGCACCGAGACCACCGGCCCGATCGCGGTGTAGTACGCGAACGCCACCTGGCCGCCGTCCGGGGCCCATGCCGGCTGCCAGCCCCAGACCGGGCCCTGGCAGACGGTGGTGTCGAAGATCGGCCAGCAGACGCTGCCGTCCTCGGGCAGGGTCAGCTGGTGCGGGATGCCGGTGCTCAGCGGCAGGTACCAGAGGCTCTCCTGGTTCTGGTCGCCGAGCCGGGCGGCGAAGATGATCGCCTGCCCGTCCGGGGACCAGGTGGGGGTGCTCATCCCCGCCAGCTGGCCGCCGTCCGCAGAGAACCAGTCCGCCTGGAACGGGGAGGTGATCTCACCCGTGGCCACGTCCAGCACCAGCAGCTCGCTGCCGAAGACCGCGTCACCGTCGCGGTAGCTGCGGACGAAGGCGATCCGGTCGTCCTCGGGGGACCAGGCCGGGTCGGTGTCCCGGTAGCTCTCGGTCAGCACCGGGCGGGTGTTGGTCACCTCGGTGGCGTTGATCAGCTCGCCCGGTGCGCCCAGTGCGTCCTGCTGGGTGCCGACCACGTCGGCGATCACCAGGTGGCTGTCCGCCTCGACGCTCACGCCGCCGGAGGTCTCGGACCACTCGGCGGTCCGGGCGGTGCGCTCGAACACGGCCCGGCTGCCGTCGGCGGTGTAGTCGATGTTGTCCTCGTCCGGCAGGTAGGCCCAGTCCGAGACGTCCCCGCCGGGGGAGGTCAGCGACGGGTAGGTCTCTGCGGCGAGCACCGTGTAGTCGCTGGCGGTCGGGTCGCCCGGCTCGGTGGTGAAGGACCGCACCAGGTCCAGGCTGGTGTCCTCGAGGGCGTCGACGCCGGGATCGCCCGGGCGCTCCATGGCGAAGACGATCCGCTCGCTCACCGGGGTGATGCTGCGCAGCGTCGCACTCGCCTGGTCGTTGACCGCCTCGGGATCCACGGAGTTGGTGACCATCGTGGCGGTCAGGTCATAGCTGCCGTCGCCGGTGGGGGTGACCGGAAGGGTGAGCAGCTGAGGCTCCCCGGCCGGGAGCGGACCGGTGAGGTCGCAGGTCAGCGTGGTCCCGGCCAGGGTGCACTCGTCCGGGAGGGTGCCGGGGGTCAGCCCGTCGGGGAGCTCGAGGGTGAGGTGGGCGTCCCGAGCGGGGGAGGGACCGTCGTTGACGACGGTGAGGGACACGGTGGTGCTCACCCCGGTGTGGGTGGTGGTGGGGGCGGCCACGGTCAGGGACAGGTCGCTGTAGGGGTCGTACTCCGGTTCGGCGAGCCAGGCGCGCGAGTAGCTGGTGAACAGCACGCTGGTCTGCCCGGTGGCCACGTCGGCGGCCCGGACCTCGGGGTCGGCGCCCTCCCGCTGCGGGATGACCGCCACCTGGCTGCTGTCCGGGGACCAGGTGGGGTTCAGCAGCCGGGTGCCGGCGCCGTCGCTGCCCTGGTAGTAGGCCAGGGTGCGCAGACCGGTGACCGGCAGGGCATCCCCGGCGGGCAGGCCGGCGGCCTGGGCGACCGCATCCGGGGCGAGGGTGAGCAGGTAGACCACGCTGGAGTCCTGGTCGGGGCTGGTGAAGGCCACGGCGCTGCCGTCGGGCGCCCAGGCCACGTCGTCCGCGGTCAGTGCGCCGGTGCACAGGTCGGACTCGGGCCAGCAGATGCTGGCGTCCTCGGGCAGGGTCAGCTCGTGCGGGATGCCGGTGCTCAGCGGCAGCAGCCACAGGGTGGCGGTGCTGTCCGAGCCTGCGGGTCTGGCCAGGTAGACCAGGGCGGTGCCGTCGGCCGACCAGGTCGGTCGGGAGACCTGCTGCGGGTTGTCGGTCAGCCAGCCGGTATCGATGGGGGAGGAGACGGTGCCGGCGGCGATGTCATAGGTCAGCAGCTGGGTGGTGGTCCCGGTGTCGTCGCGCAGCTCGCGGACGAAGGCGACGGTGCCGCCGTCGGGGGACCAGACGGGTTGCACGTCGTCGTAGCGGGCATCATCGGCCGGTGCCTGGTCGGCCGGCAGCAGCGGTCCCACCCCCGTCAGGGTGCCCGGCTGGCCCAGGTCGCCCTGCTGGGTGCCGACCACGTCCGCGAGCAGCAGGCGGCGGGAGTAGGGCGCGTAGTCCCCGGGGTAGGCGGCGGTGAACACCGCCTGGCTGCCGTCCGGGGAGTAGTCGATGGTGTCCTCAGCGATCTGGAACGGCCCCGGCACGACCTCACCCTCAGGGGTGGTGATCTCGTCCGCCTGGTCGGCGGCCAGCACCCGGTAGCTCTCCTCGACCGTGCCGCCGCTGGGGGCGGTGAAGGACTGCACCAGGTCGGGGGAGGAGCCCGCCCCCTCGTGCAGCCGATCCATGGTGAAGGAGATCCGCTGGGTGCGGGCGTCGGTGGTCAGCGCCGGGTCGTCCAGGGTGACCAGTACGGTCGTGGTGCGGTTGTCGTCGGTGCTGCCGTTCTTCTCCGGGGACCCGGAGGTGACCACCCCGGTGATCCGCGGTGTCTCCGGGTCGTCCCCGGTCGGGACCGTCACCTGCACCTGCGTGCTGCTGCCCGCCTGGAGCCCCTCGACCTCCAGTGTGCACAGCAGGTCCGCACCATTGACCACGCACCCGGCCGGTGGGGCGGCGGGCACGCTCTGGTCGTAGCCGACCTCGATCTGCACCTGACCGGGGCGCGACGGTGAGGGGCCTGCGTTGGTGACCTCCGCCGTCACCGTGAACGACGTGCCGATCGGCACCGACCCGGGCACGTCCACGGTGATGCCGAGGTCGCTGTAGGGCTGGTAGGCAAGCCCGTGGTAGGTGACGTAGGCGTCGGTCTGGAAGACCGAGCTGGTCTCCCCCTGGGGGGTGATCCGCAGGATCTGCGAGTCGTCGAACTCACCGGAGATCCCGTACACGGCGGAGCCGTCCGGGTCCCAGGCCAGGGACCGGACGGTCGGTGGTGGTGGGTCGCCGTCGTCGACGATCTGCACCGGTGCCTGGTCGATGACCAGGTCGCTGCCGGCCGGCCCGGGCAGGTCGGTCGGCAGGGTGAGCAGCCCGACGCCGCCGCCGTCGTCGCCGTCGTCGGGGGAGTAGACGGCGGTGGTCGCCTCGGTGGGGGACCAGGCCACGTCCTCGGCACCGATCGTGCCGTCGCAGACCAGGGCGGCGTCGTCGCACGCAGGGTCCGAGACGGTGAGCTGGTGGACGCTCTGGCCGACCAGGTCGTAGTACCACAGCGTGCCGGAGCTGCTGATGTCGGGATCGATCGCGGCGAAGGACCCGCTGTCCGCCACGCCCGGGTTGGCCACCATGAGCAGGCCGGTGCTGTCCGGGGACCAGGTGGGCGACAGGCTCCACCGCGAGTCCGGTTGGCTGACGTCCGGGCCGTCGGGCAGGGGAACCTCGGAGACGGTGCCGGTACTCAGGTCGAGGATCTGCACGCGCGGTCCCTCGCCGGCGCGCGCCTCGTCGGCCGAGGAGTACTCCCGCACGAACGCGAGGTAGCGCCCGTCCGGGGACCACGCCGGCTGGTAGTCCGCCGCGCCGTCAGCGAGGGGATAGGCCAACGGGTGCACGTCGGTGAGCTCTGGATCCTCGCTGGCCGGGCCCACGTCGCCGATCATCAGCGTCCATGCCGGGGCCTCGGCGGGGTCCGTGGGTGCCAGCTCGCCGCTGAAGACCGCCTGTGACCCGTCGGGGGAGAAGGTGAGCTCTACCGAGCTCAGCGGCAGCTCGATATCGTCGTCGTCGGTGTAGCTGCGGGCGACCAACGGCGCCGTGGCCTGGTCCAGGGTGCCCTGGTCGTTCGCGGTGAAGGTGTACAGGTCGTAGCCCGGTTCGGCTGCGCTCGGGGCGTAGGTGATGCCCGCCGCCAGCCACGGCTCCGGCGGCTCCGGCGGCGGCAGGTACTGCGGTGGCTGGACCGGCAGCAGCGGCGCGTCCACCGGTGCCGCCGCCGCAGGGGTCGCCAGCATCGGCACCACCAGCGTGAAGGCGGCGACAGCGGGCAGCCCGGCACCGGTTCTGCTCACGTCCTCTCCTTTACTGCTCGCGCTGGTGGGGACCCCCGCGCGCACCGTCGCCGGGTCGAGCTGCGGCACTCCCGTCGCCAGCCGTGGCGCGAGGGTCGGTGGCCACCCTCGTCCACGCGCGCGGGAGACGTCAGCGGCGCCTGGTCAGCGTTGCGGGCACACCCTGCCGCCCGAACGGGCACCGGGCCGCCTCTCCGGCTGCCTGCCGCGCTCAGATCAGGCCTTCGCGGAGCGCGTAGGCGACCGCGTGCGACCGGTTCCGCAGCTGCAGCCGCGAGGTGACGTCGTGCAGCACGTTCTTCACGGTGCGTTCGGAGTAGCAGAGTGCCTTGGCGACCTCCGTGGTGTCGTAGCCCTCGGCGATCAGCCGCAGCACCTCGATCTCCCGGGAGGCCAGACCGGTGAAGGTCAGCCCGCGCGGCTCGAGCACCTGCCGCTGCAGCTGACCCACCTGGGCCATCAGCCGCCCGAGCAGGTCCGGCGGCACGGTGCCCTCCCCGGCCGCCGCCGTGCGGATCACCTCCACCAGGCGGTCGGCACTCGCCTCGTCGCGGCGGATCAGCCCGACCACGCCGGCCTCGATCGCCGAGACCAGGTCACCATCGTCGATCTGCCCGATCACCAGTACCGCCCGGGTGATGCCCTTGCGCTGCACGCTGCGCAGCTGCCGCAAGGTCTCCTCGTCGAGCGTGTTCGTCACCACCACCGCCACGGTGGCGTTCTCCCGTTCCGCCGCATCGACCAGCTGGATCTCTGGGCGGACCCGCAGCTGGCTGACCACACCGGCTCGCGAGATCGGGTCCTTGGCGCTGATCCAGACCAAGATGCTGTCCATCATTGCTCCTTCGCGCCCCCTGCATTCGGTTGTTGTGTAGGCACCGTTGCCCGATGTCCTGTACGGCAGTATGGCGCACTGCACTTTACGACTGCTTAGCGCGGACTTAACGGGCAGTCTTGATGCCCGCAATGACGGCTGCTCGGCCGTGAAGACTGTGGGGGCGCTCTCTAGGGTTCAGGGGTATGACCACAACGGCGCGCCTGGAGCAGACCTCTGTCCAGCTCACTGCTGGCACCAGCGAGACGATCCCGCTGCTGGTCCGCAACGACAGCGAGATCGTGGAGGGGTACCGGCTGGAGGTGCTCGGCGCGGCGAGCGCGTGGGCGAGCGTGGACCCGGTGGAGATCGCCGGGCTCTACCCGGGCACGCAGACGACGGCGGCGATCACCTTCTCCCCGCCGCGCTCGGCGGAGATCCCGGCCGGGCCGCTGAGCTTCGGCATCCGGGTGATCCCCACCGAGAACCCGGACGACGTGGTGGTTCCCGAGGGCATGGTGGAGGTGCTGCCGTTCCTGGAGACCACCGCCGAGCTGATCCCGCGCACCTCGCACGGGCGGCGCGGTGCCCGGCACCGGATCGCCGTGGACAACCGGGGCAACGTGCCGGTCACGGTCCGCCTGGACGGTGGTGACGACGCCGGCGCCCTGGACGTGGAGGCGAACCCGCCGTCGATGACCGTGGAGCCCGGGCACGCGATGTTCGCCGACCTGCGGGTGCGGCCGGTGGAACGGTTCTGGCGTGGACCGGAGGTGACCCACCCGTTCCGGGTGTCCGTGCTGACCGAGGAGACCACCCCGGTGGTGCTGGACGGCACGTACGTCCAGGAACCGCTGATGCCCAAGTGGTTGCCCAAGCTGCTCCTCGCCTTGCTCGCTCTGCTGCTCCTGCTCGCGGCGCTCTGGTTCCTCCTGCTCAAGCCGACGATCGAGTCCACGGCGCGCAACGCCGTCGCCGACCCGCTCCAGGAGGCCAACCAGCGGGCGGCCGAGGCGGCCCAGGCGGCGCAGGAAGCCAGCCAGCAGGCGCAGCAGGCGAGCAACGCCGCGCAGGCGGCGCAGGGGGCCGCGGCCGAGGCGGGGGACGCGGCCACCCAGGCCAACGACCTGGTCGGCAACCCGAACCTGGCCGACATCGTCACCCCGATGTCGCAGCGGCTGCACGTGACCACCTCCCCGGGGCAGACCGGCACCGACATCTTCCTGGTGCCCGAAGGTGCCACGCTCAAGCTCACCGACTTCGTGCTGTCCAACCCGCAGGGCGACTTCGGCCGGGTGGAGGTGCTGCTCGACGACGAGACGATCTTCGACCTGGCGCTGGAGAACTTCCGCAACAGCGACTACCACTTCCAGGCGCCGATCGTGGGCGGCGAAGGGGCACGGCTGAGCATGGTGGTGCGCTGCGACGAGGTCGGCGTGCCGCCGGCGCAGGACCCGCCGCCCTCGCAGTGCGACACCGCGGTGCTCTGGGGCGGCAGCCTGATCACCCCCGCGGACGACAGCACGCAGGCACCGGCGGAGGGTGAGGGCTGACCGGTGCCCAAGGGACCGGCGCTGCGGGTGGGGGACACGGCCCTGTGCCCGCTGACCACCGGGCCGGTGCCGCACGTGGGCGGCCCGATCACCCCGGCCGCGGGGGTGCCGACCGTGCTGATCGGGAAGATGCCGGCCGCCGTGGCCAACGCGGTGCCCGGCAGCATCCCGTGCGCCGGGCCCCCGAACGGGGTCGCCGTGGGCAGCACGACCGTGATGATCGGCAAGTTCCCGGCGGCGCGGCTGGCCGACCAGAGCCTGCACGGCCAGCCGATCGTGCCCGGGCCGGGGTGCCCGACCGTGATCATCGGGGGCTGACCGGCTGACCGGTCATCGTGCACCCCTGAGCGCCGCGGCCACCGCTTCCTCCACCGGCCACGGCCGGAACGTGGCCAGCCCCGCCTGGCTGGAGAAGCAGCCCTGCGCGCACCCGCACCCGCAGGCGGGGTCGGTCTCCGGCCCGACCGCCGGGGGCGCAGGCGGCTCCCAGCGTCCCACCGGGTCCTCCGGCCCGCCCTGCCCGGTCCCCTCGGTGGCCACCTTCGTGGCCACGTCCGTCGACGGCGCAGCTCGCCCGCCCATCACCGCTCACCGTCCCTCGGTGGTGAAGAAGACCGGCTCGGTGAAGCTGGCCGCCACCGTCCACAGCCCGGGCGCGCCCTCGGGCACCGCCAGGCACACGTTCGCACTCGCCTCGGCGTCGGGGTACATCTCGCCGACGTCGTACATCTCGTCCGGGATCACGCCGCAGTCGTCGTCGTAGGTGCGCCCGTCATCGCCGACGAACCCGAACTCCAGGTCCCAGGCGGGATCAGCGGTCTCGGTGCCGATGTAGGTCACGGTCACCGGCAGCATCCAGAACTCCATCCCGTCGGCGGGCGGGTCGTTGAACATGTTCTCTGCCTGCACCTCCTCCCACGCCTCGTAGGGCTCGCCGAGCTGGATGTCCCAGTCGTCGTTGCCCACCGGGTTGTCGATGGCGAACGGGTTCTCCCGCGACCCGGGCTCGGGCGTCGGCTCCTCGGTGGGTTCGGGCTGTGTCGGTTCGGCGTCAGCTGTCTCGGCCGGAGCGTTCGACGCCGCAGGCTCCGCATCCTCGGTGGCCGCCGCGCCGGGTGCCGGGTCGGACTGTCCGCGCGGCTCTACGGTGCCGGCGCCGCAGGCGGACAGCGTGAGGCCGGCAGCCAGCAGCACCACCGCGGCTCGGCCCGCACGGGCAGGAATCAGCTGAGCTCTCATCGGTCTCTCCTTCGTCTCCCTCGGGCCTGGTCGGGTGATCAGGCCCGCTGCGAAGGAGTCTGTGACCGGCCACCGACGACGCCGCAGCAGCCGATCGATAAGCGGGGTTATCGCCGTTGCGGACCGAATGTCAGGGGTCTGCGGCACAGTGGCGGACATGCCCACCACCAGGACCGCCGACCCGGCGTCGAGCACCCGGACCGTGCTGCACACCGTGCTGGCCGGTCTGCAGGTGAGCCTGCTCGACGTCGCCGAGACCGCCCACGTGCGGCGCCCGGTGGTGACCGTGTGGCGCCGCCGGTACGCTGGCGGGGCGGACCCGTTCCCGGAGCCGGTGCGCCAGCGCGGCACCCAGCATCTGTTCTCCGCCGCGAAGGTGGCTGCCTGGGTGGAGCGCAACGGGCGGGGCAACAACCCGGAGTTCGCCATCGACCTGGCGGTCCGTGCGTTCTCCCAGGACGACGGCGCCGCTCACCTCTCCCTGCTCTCCGCCCTGACGGCGCTGCTCCGGGTGAAGGCGGCCGCCGGCGCGGCTCTCGCCGCGCGCACGCCGGCGGAGATCCTCGACCTCGCCGACGACGTGGACCCCGAGGATGCGGACAGCTACACCGAGATCGAGGCGGCCGGTGACGACCTGCCCCGGCTGGCCGCCCTGGCCGACGTGCTGGCCGACTCCGCCTACACTCCGGCCGCCGCGCTCGAGCAGCTGCTGACCGCCACCACCGCCGCCGCCGCGCTCGCCCGGGACGCCACCCGCCCGGTGCTCGACCTGGACCGGCCGGTGCCGGCCACCCTCACCCCGGTGGCCCTGGAGCTGACCGCCGCGATCGCCGGCGCCCTGCACACCCGCACCCCGTTCACCGTGGCCGACCCGGAGCCGGGCCGCGGTGATCTGCTCACCGCCGTGCTCGGCGACCAGGAGCACCTGGACCCACCGGTGGCGGTACTGCCCGCCGGCGCCGGCCGGGCCACCCGCCGCCGGCTGGCCGCGCACGGCTACCAGGTGCGTGCCCGGGACCTGGACCAGGGTTTCGGCACCGACGCCCTGGTGGTCACCGCGCTGACCGGTGAGCACCTGCCGGAGCAGGAGGTGCTGGAGCGCATCGAGGACATCGCGCTGCGGCTGGCCCCCGGTCAGCGGGCCCTGGTGCTCGGCCCGGCCCGCGCCCTGCTCGATGCGGCCGAGGGCCGCGGTGTGGAGACGGTGCGCTCCCAGCTGTTGCGCACGGACAAGGTGCGGGCCGCCGTGCTGCTGCCGCCCGGCCTGGTGCCCGAGCGCTCCCGGGAGCGGCTCGCGCTGTGGGTGCTCGGTGATGCGCACCCGCAGGTGCCGATCCGGCAGCGGTGGGTGATGGTCGCCGACGTCTCCGAGCAGCTGCTCACCCCCAGCGGGCGCCTGGACCGCGCGGTGCTCTCCGACCTGCTCACCGATCTGGTGGCCGCGATGGGCACGGCCGCGCAGGTGGGCGCGCACGCGTTCGCCTTCGCCCGGTTCACCCTCACCGCCACCATCCTGGCCGGCGGGGGTGGTCTGCTCGCCTCGGCCCGGCCGGTCCAGCGCAGCGTCCGGGAGGACGACGGCGTGGCCAGCGCACACGCGCAGGAGCTGCTGCGCGTGCTGGCCGAGCAGCCCCGCACCCCGGTGACGTTCTCGACCCAGCGAGGCTCCGCCGTCGCGCCCCGCACGGCGCGGATCGGTGAGCTGATCGACAAGGGTGTGCTGCGCCGTCTGCCGGGGCACCGGATCGACCCTGGGGACGTGCATGCTGCGGCCGGGGCGCCCGGGGAGGTGGCGGTGATCGGTGAGGCGGAGCTGACCGGGGAGGCGGCGCCCGGGTCGCGGGTGGCCGACCGGTTGGAGCTGGAGGCGCGGTGCCCGGCCAGCCGGCTGACCGAACCGGGGGACGTGGTGTTCACCGTGACCCCGCGGCCGGCGGCGCTGGTGGATGCGGCCGGGTTCTCCGTGGTGGCCTACCCGGCGCAGGTGCTGCGGGTGGAGCGCCCGGAGGTGGGCCTGGTGGCCGAGGTGCTGGCGCGGGAGGTGGCCGGGCAGGACGCGGCGGCGCGGCGGTGGCGGGACTTCCCGGTGCGGCTGGTGCCCCCGGAGCAGGGCAGGTCGGTGGCCGGTGCGCTGGCGCAGGTGCGGCGCGCGCAGGCGGAGTTGGCCGAGCGGGCCGCCCGGTTGGAGGAGCTGGCGGCAACGGTGGTCGCCGGAGCGGCCACGGGCGTGCTGCTGGTAGGACAATATGAAGGGGGCGCACCGGCGCCCGGAGAAGGATGAGGAACGCTGTGCCCCCACGTAAGAAGCAGGCCGTCGCCACGCCGAGCACCGCGAGCACGATGAAGGAGCTCAAGGACACGCTGTGGAAGGCGGCGGACAAGCTCCGCGGCTCGATGGACGCCTCCCAGTACAAGGACGTGATCCTCGGGCTGGTGTTCCTCAAGTACGTCTCGGACGCCTTCCACGCCCGGCGCGCCGAGCTGGCCGCCGAGCTCGCGGACGAGGGGTACACCGAGGAGCAGATCGCCCCGCTGCTGGACGATGTGGACGAGTACCGGTCCTCGGGGGTGTTCTGGGTGCCGCCCCGGGCCCGGTGGGCCTACCTCGCCGAGAACGCCAAGGGCAGGGTGGCCGGTCCGGACGAGACGGAGGCCTCGATCGGGCAGCTGGTGGACGAGGCGATGACCCAGCTGGAGGGCTCCAACCCGAGCCTGCGCGCCACGCTGCCGACGATCTTCAACCGGGACAACGTGGACCAGCGCCGGCTGGGGGAGCTGATCGACCTGTTCCACGCCGCCCGGTTCACCGGGGTGGGTGCCCGGCGCGCGAGGGATGTGCTGGGGGAGGTCTATGAGTACTTCCTCGGCAAGTTCGCCGCCGCCGAGGGCAAGCGGGGCGGGGAGTTCTACACCCCGCCGGACGTGGTGCGGGTGCTGGTGGAGGTGCTGGAGCCGTTCTCCGGGCGGGTGTACGACCCGTGCTGCGGGTCCGGGGGCATGTTCGTGCAGGCGGAGAAGTTCCTGGAGCGGCACGATGCGGACACCCAGGCGATCAGCGTGTTCGGGCAGGAGCTGAACGAGCGCACCTGGCGGATGGCGAAGATGAACCTGGCCGTGCACGGGCTGACCGGGAATCTGGGCCCGCGCTGGGGGGACACGTTCGCCCGGGACCTGCACCCGGACATCGCTGTGGACTACGTGCTGGCCAACCCGCCGTTCAACATCAAGGACTGGGCGCGCTCGACCGACGATGCCCGGTGGGTGTACGGGGTGCCGCCGGCGAACAACGCCAACTACGCGTGGATGCAGCACATCCTGTCCAAGCTGGCACCGGGCGGGTCGGCCGGTGTGGTGATGGCGAATGGGTCGATGAGCTCGGGCTCCGGTGGGGAGGGGCAGATCCGGGCGAACCTGGTGGAGGCGGACCTGGTGAGCTGCCTGGTGGCGCTGCCCACCCAGCTGTTCCGCTCCACCGGCATCCCGGTGTGCGTGTGGTTCTTCGCCAAGGACAAGGGGATTGGTTCGGGTGGCTCGGTGGATCGTACGGGTGAGGTGCTGTTCATCGACGCCCGGAACCTGGGGCACATGGTGGACCGCGCGGAGCGCGAGCTGGGTGAGGAGGACATCGCCAGGATCGCCGGCACGTTCCACGCCTGGCGGGGGAGTGCTTCCGCGGAAGCGGCTGGGGCGGTGTATGAGGACGAGCCGGGCTTCTGCTACTCGGCCACGCTGGCGGAGATCAAGGACGCCGACTACGCCCTCACGCCGGGGAGATATGTGGGCGCCCCACCGGAGGAGGATGACGGCGAGCCGATCGAGGAGAAGATCGAGCGGCTGACGGCGGAGCTCTTTGCTCAGTTCGAGGAGTCGGCGCGGCTGGAGGCCGTGGTGCGCGAGCAGCTGGGGCGGGTGGAGTGAACGAGGACCATCGTCTCCAGGACTTTGCTGCTCCAACCTCAGGTGCATTCTCGGCGGGACCCTTTGGGTCCGCTGTGTCCTCGAAACACTTCGTGGACGATGGGCTCCCGATGCTGCGTGGCTCAAACTTGAGCACCGATGTTGGCGTTCGTCTCGACGAGACGGACCTCGTCTACCTCCCCGACGAGTACGCCATCCAGTATCCGAGGAGCCTCGTTCGGGAGGGCGACCTGTTATTCACCTGCTGGGGAACGGTTGGGCAAATCGGCTTGGTCGGTCGCGGCTCGCATGATGAGTACCTGATATCAAACAAGCAGATGAAGATGACGCCAGACCGTTCCCGCGTCGATCCTCTGTTCCTCTACTACTACCTGTCACAGCCGAGCATGATCTCCCTAGTTCAGGCCTCTGCGATCGGTAGTTCCGTCCCCGGGTTCAATCTGGGCCAACTCAAGACGCTACCGGTGCGGATTCCGGATCTCACCGTACAGATCGGTATATCTGAAGTGCTCGGCGCCCTCGACGACAAGATCGAAGCGAACCGCAAGCTCGCCGCTACCGCGGATGATCTCGCCGCGGCGATCGTGAAGCGATGGCAGGATTCCGGCCGCATCGAACGCCTTGGCGATGTGGCTGAGATCGTCATGGGCTCGTCTCCCTCGGGAAAGACCATGAACGAGGACGAAGAGGGTCTTCCCTTCTACCAGGGTGTTCGCGACTTCGGTCTACGTTTCCCGACGCGACGTGTGTGGACGACGGCGCCAACGCGCACAGCTCGCGGCGGAGACATCCTCGTCAGCGTGCGGGCGCCGGTCGGCACCGTGAACTATGCGCCGGAGTCTCTCTGCATCGGCCGCGGCCTCGCCGCTGTGCGTTCAAGGACTGACCAGCAGAGCACACTGTTTCATTTACTCCGAAGTGTCCGGAGTGCATGGGCGGAGTACGACTCAGGCGGCACAGTCTTTGGTTCCATCAACCGCGACCAGCTCCACAACATCGAGATCCCGGCAATTCGATCCGACGCCGAGGCGCGCTGCGAGGCAGAGATCCGCGGCCTGGAGCATCGACTCGCATCCTCGCTGCGAGAGAACGAAAGTCTCGCGGTGCTCCGCGACACGCTGCTCCCTAAGCTGATGTCTGGACAGCTCCGGGTTCGGGAGGCCATGGAGGTGGCAGCGCTGTGACGGTCCGAGTGCGGTTCGTGACTGGTAGGTCGGTGCCCTACGGCGCGCCGAGCCAGGTGCGCAAGAAGCGGCGCAAGGGGGGCCCGACATGTGCCTGTGGGCGCAAGTTCGGAATCAACCGCAAGAGTCCCATACCGCCGCATAAGAACGAGGCGGGGCGCTGGTGCGAGTATGCGACTCAGCCAGGGCAGCGAGCGAAGACGGGCGCGGATGGTACCGGGAGCACTTCTTCACGAAGGAAGAGCGGGAAGACGCCCGGAGTCGATGACGTCGGAGTCTCCCGCAAGGGCCAGCTCCAGTGTGCGACCTGCCTCAAGTGGTTGGATGCGCCGACCGGTGAGCTTCCGGTTCATCAGGGCCGTCCCAACCCGCGAACGTGTCGCGGTGGTCCGGCCGCTCGGCGCGAGGTGCCGGCGAAGAAGGGGCAGCAAAGCACGCGGAAGTCATCGAAATCGAGAAGCGTGCAGAACGACCGAACTGGGCGACCCAGGAACGATCGTCACGTTCGACTCACGCCCGAGCAGCGGCGGGAACGCGCGATCGCGCGGAAGATCGAAGATCGGATCGAGTTGCAGATGGCCGAGCTCGAGGAGCGTCCGCCGCGTGAAGACATCGAGTTCGGGCCAGGCCGCGATCCGCGCGTCTCCGGTGGCCTCTCCGAGACCCGTCGGTCACGCTACTAACATCGACGATTGTTGAACTGGTGTGATTGCCGGATACTGCACACCTGAGCCCGGCACCCCTGTGTCGATCACGACGGAACGACCTGGTTAGGCAGCAGCGCCGGGTCTGCGACGCTGCCGTCGCGGCGGACGAGTAGAGGTTCTTCAGGCCACGTCGTGGAGGCCCTGGACTTTGGGTGGCCCAGACGCCCGTTCTGCCGCCAGGTCGTGGGCGGACTGCATCGCCAGCCAGGCGCGTGCAGTGCCCACGCCGGCTTCCTCCAGCCGCACCGCCAGGCCAGGGCTGATGCGGGCGTGTCCGTGCAGGACACGACTCAACGTCACCCGCGACACCCCCAGCCGCGACGCGGCCTCACCAACCCCCAGGCCGAGGTCAGCCAGCACGTCCTCGCGCAGAATCTCCCCGGGATGGACCGGGTTCTTCATCACCACAACCTTCACCTCCTGCTCAGTGATAGTCCTGATAGTCAACGAGTTCGACGTCGCTCTCGATGAACCTGAAAGTCACCCGCCAGTTCCCGTTCACCCAGATCGACCAATGCCCTGCCCGGTCGCCTTTCAGCGGGTGCGTCTTGAACGACGGGATCGCCAGGTCGTCCGGTGTCTGTGCGACATCAAGCGCCGACAGGATGCGTAGCAGCTTCGACACATGTGCGGCTTGGACACCCTTCTTCGAGCCGTTGCGATACAACTGCTCCAGGCCCTTGTGCCGGAAGCTCACTATCACAGCGCCACTGTATCGCGTATCGATACGCGATACAAGGTTGCGACGAGACTCACGAGAAGTGCCCGCGAACCGCCCTCGGTGCCTCACGAAGGAAT
>CAZMDO010000020.1:0-15037 GCA_964564445.1 uncultured Ruaniaceae bacterium
GCGCAGCGCCCGCCGGCCGGCGCACCGCTCGGTGCGGAGCCGGGGGGCGGAGCCCGGGGCGCGGAGCCCAGTGCGCGGAGCCCGGAGTGCGCCAGGTCACTGCGCCCGAGCTCCGGCTCCGGTAATACTTGAAGCATGAAGCATCTGGTCGGTCCTGGGGCGCTGGCGGAGGCACCGGTCGGCTCACCCGCCCGGCCCTACCAGGTGGTGGTGATCGGGGCCGGGCAGGCGGGTCTGGCGGCGGCCCGCACCCTGGTGCAGGCGGGGCTGCGCCCGGAGGCCGACCTGCTGGTGCTGGACGCCGGCGACGGGCCGGGCGGCGCCTGGCGGAACCGGTGGGACTCCCTGACCCTGGGGCGGGCGCACGGCGTGGCCGACCTGCCCGGGCTGCCGCTCGGTCCGGTGGACCCCACCCGGCCGGCCGCCCAGGTGGTGGCCGACTACTACGGCCGGTACGAGCAGCACCTGGACCTGCGGGTGCACCGGCCCGCGCAGGTGCGCGCGGTGCGCTCCGGGCCGACCCCGGACCTGCTGACCGTGCACTACGAGAGCCAGGGGGCGCCGTCGGCGATCACCACCCGGCTGCTGATCAACGCCACCGGCACCTGGACCCGACCGTACGTGCCGTACGTGCCCGGGATCGAGACGTTCACCGGCGCCCAGCTGCACACGAGCGGGTTCCGCGCCGCGGAGGACTTCACCGGCCGGCGCACCCTGGTGGTCGGCGGGGGCCTGTCCGCCGTGCAGTTCCTGCTGCAGCTGGCGCCGGTGACCGAGACCCTCTGGGCCACCCGGCGCCCGCCGAACTTCACCGACCGCACCTTCGACGCCCGCTGGGGGCTGGCCGTGGAGGAGGCGGTCCGCGAGCGCACCACGGCCGGGCTGCCGCCGGCCAGCGTGGTGCGCACCACCGGGATCCCGCTGCTGCCGGAGTACCGGGCGGGAGTGGCCTCCGGTGTGCTGGTCAGCCGCGGCATGATCACCCGGATCGGCCCCCGGAGCGTGCACTTCCCCGGGTACGCCGACCAGGCTCCCGACGGCGCAGGCGGGCTCGGCCCCTCAGCGTCCGGGGCGTTGGTGGTCCCGCAGTCGTGGCAGCCGTTCGCCGCACCGGTGGAGGCGGACGTGGAGGTGATCTTCTGGAACACGGGGTTCCGCGCGGCGCTGGACCACCTGGCGCCGTTGCGGCTGCGGGAGCGCGGCGGTGGCATCCGGATGCGCTCGGAGGTGGAGGTGGCCGCCGACGAGCGGGTGCTGCTGGTGGGCTACGGCTCCAGCGCCTCCACGATCGGCGCCACCCGCGCGGGTCGGGCGGCGGGCCGGGTAGCACTGCGGCGGCTGACCGGCACCTTTCCCGCACGTGCGCGCGGAAGGAATGTGACCTAGTCCCCACTGGCCCCGACCACGGGCTGACGACATGATGGTGCCGTTCCCAGCAGAAGGAGCCAGAGCAGATGCCCGCCACCGAGCCGCCGACCCGACAACCCGACGCCCCGGGGACGCGGCGTTCCCCCTCCCCCTGGTTGATGCTGATCCTGGCCACGGTCGGGTTCGCGGTGAACTTCTGGGCGTGGTCGTTGCTCAGCCCGCTCGGACCGGTGTTCCGCGACACCGGCATCATGGGCGACCTGACCGAGTCCCAGGTCTCGCTGATCGTGGCGGTCCCGGTGCTGGTCGGCTCTCTCGGGCGGATCCCGGTGGGGGCGCTCACCGACGCCTACGGTGGTCGGGCGATGTTCGTGGTGGTGTCCCTGGCTACGGTCGTACCGGTGCTGTTCATCGGCTTCTTCGCCCAGACCAGCTTCGTGGCGCTGCTGGTGGGCGGGTTCTTCCTCGGCATCGGTGGCACCGCGTTCGCCGTCGGTGTGCCGTTCGTGAACTCCTGGTTCCCGCCGGCCAGACGTGGCCTGGCGGTCGGTATCTTCGGCGCCGGTATGGGTGGCACCGCCGTCAGCGCGCTGACCACGGTGAGCCTGTACCAGAACGTGGGCAACCGGGCGCCGTTCCTGTTCGCGACCGCCGGTCTGGTGGTGTTCGCCGTGGTGGCCTGGGTGCTGCTGCGGGACGCCCCGGGCCGGGTGGCGCCGAGCACGTCGATGATGGCGCGGGTGCGCGCCAACGCGGTGCTGCCGATCACCTGGCAGGCGTGCGTGCTGTACGCGGTGGCCTTCGGCGGGTACGTGGCGTTCTCGGTGTACCTGCCCTCCTACCTGAAGACCACCTACGACCTGGCCCCCGGGGACGCGGCCGCCCGGATGGCCGGGTTCGTGGCGGTGGCCGTGGTGCTGCGCCCGGTCGGCGGCTGGCTCGCGGACAAGGTGGGCGCCATCCGGGTGCTGGCCGTCGCGTTCGTGGTGGTCACCGCCGGGGCCGCGGTGGCCGCGTTCGAGCCGGTGCTCGAGCCGGCCGGGGCGGTGGCGTTCCTGGCGATGGCGGCCGCACTCGGTGCCGGGTCCGGGGCCACGTTCGCGCTGATCGCCAAGGCCACCGACCCGGCCCGGGTGGGCGGCGTGACCGGTCTGGTCGGTGCCGCCGGTGGGCTCGGCGGGTTCGTGCCACCACTGATCATGGGGTACGTGTACGGGCGCACCGAGTCCTATGCGATCGGGCTGTGGCTGCTCGCGGCGACGGCGGTGTGCACCCTGGTGCTGACCCTCACCGTGGTCCGTCGTACCGCTGAGGCGGCCGACGCCGCGCGCTCGGCGGGCGCCTCGGGCACGGCCGGGGCTACTGTGGCCGAGTGAGGTCGACACCGCCGCGCATCGAGTGGACGTCGGTGACCATCGGGGCGCCGGCACCCCGGGAGCTCGCCGCGTTCTACGCCGCCCTGCTCGGCGGTGAGGTGACCGCGAGCGAACCGGCTCGGCCCGGGGAGCCGGAGCAGGCCGGCTGGGCACAGGTCCGCGTCGGCGGCCGCACCCTGAACGTCGAGTTCGAGCGCTGCTGGACCCCGCCGGTGTGGCCGGCCGAGCCCGGCGAGCAGCTGGCCAGCCAGCACCTCGACCTGCACGTGCAGGACCTGGCCGAGGCGACGGCGTGGGCGGTGGCGTGCGGCGCCCGGCTCGCCGAGACGCAGCCGCAGCCGGACGTGCGGGTGCTGCTCGACCCGGCGGGGCACCCGTTCTGCCTGTTCACCTGAGCCACGGCGGGGGCGCTCCGGGAGACCTCAGCGGTGGTGCCTGAGCGGTGCGCTCAGCGCCCCGCGGTGGCCCCACGCGGGCCGCGACGCCGCCGCGGGCCGAGCAGCAGCGCCGCCAGGGCAGCCACCACGGCGAGCGCCTCAGCGACGGCGCTGGCCACCTTCGCCGGGTACCAGAACGGGTCGGCCATGGACGGTACGGGCCCGATCGCCGGGATGGGCAAGGCGGTGTAGGCGAGCACCGCGACCAGGGCGGAGCCGGCCACCAGCACAGCCAGCAGGTAGGTGGTCCACCGGCCGAGCACGAGCACGAGCACCGCGGTGACGGCAGCGAGCAGCGCCTGCGCCCGGAACAGGGTGCCGCCGCCGATCCCGCCGGGGGCGGCCAGGTCCATCGCCCCGGCGAGGCTCCAGTGCACCGCAGCGTCCACGCCCAGCCCGGCGACCACGACCAGGCGCAGGGCCACCAGCAGCGCGCGGCGGGCGGGCGTGAGGCCTGCGCGGCCGGTGGCGGGACCGGGTGCCCGAGCGGTGGTCACGGGCCCTGCACCACCAGGGTGCCGGTCATCTGCGGGTGCGGGATGCAGTGGAACGGGTACTCCCCGGGTTCCTCGGGTGCGGTGAAGCTGGTCTCCTCCCCCGGCGCGACCGCCACGTCGAACACGCCCGGCTCATCGGAGGTGACGGTGTGACCGACCTGGTCCTCGTTCCGCACGGTCACCACGGCCCCCGCGGGCACCGACACCGGGACCTGGTAGCTGAAGCCGGAGATCACGATCAGCACCGCGGCCGGATCCTGCGCAGCGTCGCTGCCTGCGCCCGGGCTGGCCGAACGGTCCTGGCCGCCGGCGGAGGAGCACGCGCTGAGCAGCAGGACCGTGACCAGCAGCGCGGCCAGGGCTGCCGCGGCACGCCGGCCGCGGTGGCTGCTGGCGGCGCCCCCGGCCGTGGGCGGGGATGCGCCCGCAGCCGTGGGCGGGGCGGCACCCCGCGCCGCGGGCCCGGTGAGGGCCGGCTCGGCCGGGTGCGGACCCTGGGTTGTCGTCATACCGGTGGTACGTCCCCGCAGGGCGGTACGGATTGCCCGGTACCGCCTCGCGGCTGCCCGGTCACAGCTGCGCGGTGGCCCAGACCTCGCCGTCCTCGTCGAGCAGCTGCACCTGGGCCGGTTCCTCGTCACCGGTGTCCAGCACCCAGCTGTTCGGGCCCCGGTCGCTGAGCTGCCAGTGCGCGACGTCCTCGAAGGTGCCGTCGGCATGCACCAGCCGGCAGGTGAGCTGCTTGCCCGCGTCCTCGGCGGTCACCTCCAGCACCAGCACGGCTCCCTCGGTGGAATAGCTGCGGGCGATCGCGCCGACGGCCCTGCCGTCGGCGGTGAGCAGGGGCGCCCGCCACCCCGTGCTGGCGCTCGGCGCCGGTTCCGGCTCGCCGCCGGACCAGCCGAGCACCGCGCCGGCACCCAGCACCAGGCCCACGACCAGCACCGCCGCCACCCGCAAGGCACCGAGCCAACGACGCCCGGCCGGAGCGCCGCGCGGCCGGCTGCCCTGCCGGGCACCGCCCATCCGGTCCAGCACACGAGCGGAGAACCCCGGGGGCGGGGCGGTGCGCGGGCTGGCGGGCAGCAGCATCGCGATCGAGTCGGCGTACCCGTCGAAGGCCGCCCGGCAGGCGGAGCAGTCCATCAGGTGCGCGGCGACCTCCTCCGCCTGGTCGGCGTCCAGGTGGCCCAGCGCCAGGGCGACCAGGTCGTCACGGTCGGGGTGCTCAGTCATGCTCGACCTCCGCCTGCTCGCGCAGCCGGCGCAGGCCGTCCCGGATGCGGGTCTTCGCCGTGCCCAGCGGGACTCCCTCACGCTCACCGACCTCCGCTGCGGTGCAGCCACCGAGCACCGCGAGCACCACGGCCCGGGCCTGCGGCGGGGACAGCCGGTGCAGGCGACGGATCGCCTGCTCGGTCTCCACCCGGTGCAGGGCGGTCAGCTCCGGATCGGTGCGGCTGCCGCTGGTCTCCTCGATCAGCTGGTCCAGGATGGCCTCCTCGGTCGGCATGGGGCGGCGCCCGCGGACCGCGTCGATGGCGGCGTTGCGGGTGATGGTCAACAGCCAGGTGAGCACCGAGGCCCGCCGGATGTCGTAGCTGGCCGCGGCGCCCCAGGCCCGCAGGAACGCCTCCTGGCTGACGTCCTCGGCCAGTGCTCGGTCCCGGGTGATGCTGATCGCCATCCCGTAGACCGCGCGCTCGAACCGGCGCACGAACGCGGTCGCGACGTCCGGGTCGCCGGTGGCCAGGCCCGCGAGCAGGGCAGCGTCATGGGCCCGGTCGGCACGGGAGAGCACTGCCATACCCCACTGTACGACCGGGGACCCGCCCCGGGATTGCTGACCAGCACACGGCTCCCGCTCCGGCGTGCCGCCGCCGGAGGGCTGAGGGTGCGGGTGCCGCGCAGCGATCCGGGGACCCTCCGGCACCTCTACCGCTGGCGGCATGGGTGCCGCGCGGCAATCCCCGAGGCCCGCCGGCCCCGTACCACCTCGTAGCAGCAGACGGACCGGCCTGCTCGCCGGGACCGGAGAGGAGAGGCGCTGATGAGACGCGTGCTACCGGCAGCACTGCTGGCCGTTGCCGCCCTGCTGGCCGGGTGCGGCGGCGCCGAGGACGCTCCTGCGGAACCCACCGGTGAGGCGACCACCCTGACCGTGGCGAGCTCCGCCGTCGGCGACATCGTGACCGACGGTGCGGGCATGACGCTGTACCTGTTCACCCAGGACTCCCCCGGGACGAGCGCCTGCACCGGTGACTGCCTGGCGGCCTGGCCGCCGCTGGTCGGCGAGCCCTCGGCCGGGGAGGGGATCGACGCCTCCCTGCTGGGCACGATCGAGCGCGACGACGGCACGACCCAGGCCAGCTACGCCGGCTGGCCGCTGTACTACTTCGCACAGGACGCCGCCCCCGGGGACCTGACCGGGCAGGGGGTCAACGACGTCTGGTACGTGCTCAGCCCGGCCGGCGAGCAGATCGCCGAGCCGGTCCCGGCGGACGTGTCCGGGTACTGAGCCCGTCCGGCTGCCCGGCCACGACCACCGGGGTCACAGCCGGTCCGGCAGACCGAGCTCGGCGAACCTGGCGCCGGTGCCGAAGAAGGTGACGATGTGGGCCACCTGCCCCTCCCGCAGCTCCAGGGCGAGCAGCGCGAACGGGCGCAGCAGGCCGTGCTCGTCCGGCCGGTACTGGCCGAAACCAGCGGTGCCGTTGATCGCGACCGGCACGAGGCGGTCGCCGGCGCAGGCGTCGCTGGCCGCCATCACCGCACCGATCCGCTCGGCGCCGCGGACCCACCAGGCGAACGGCGGCATCGAGGAGGCGGCGTCGGTGCGCAGCAGCCGCACCAGCGCGGGCACGTCGTGGCCCTGGAACGCGGCCACGTACGCCTCGAGCAGCTCCCGCTGGCGGGGGTCGGACTCGTCGCGCACGTCCGCCGGGGACAGCGGCCTGCTCGCGAGCGAGGCGCGGGCGCGCTGCAACGCCGAGCTCACCGCCGCCTCCGTGCTCTGCACGATCTCGGCGGTCTCCCGGGCGGAGAAGGCGAGCACCTCGCGCAGCACGAGCACGGCCCGCTGCCGGGCGGGGAGGGTCTGCAGCGCGGCCAGGAACGCCAGCCGCACGCTCTCCCGGGCGGCCACCTGCTCGGACGGGTCCGCGGCGGCGAGCACGCGGGCGTCCGGCATCGGTTCGATGAACGCCTCCGGCGGTAGCGGCGCGCCGAGGTCACCGCCCTCGGCCGCGGGGCCGAGGTCGACGGCCAGGGCCCGGCGTCGGGCGCCCCGGAGCAGGTCCAGGCACACGTTCGTGGCGATCCGGTGCAGCCAGGTGCTCAGCGCAGCCCGGCTGGGGTCGAACCGCTCCGCGTGCCGCAGCGCCCGCAGGAACGTCTCCTGCACGGCGTCCTCGCACTCGGCAGAACCGAGCATCCGGTAGCAGTAGCCGGTGAGGCGGACCCGGTGGGCCTCCAGCTCCTCGACGGTGACTGCGGCGGTGACGGTCATCGCGGCCTTCCTCCTCGCTCCCGCCCCAGCGTACCCAGCGACCCCGGGCGAAAATGCCTGGCCGCCGGCCGGTGGGTCGCCGATAGGCTCGGCCCGACCCGGGCGGAGGGGCCGCCGGGCGGAAGGGACGCATGGAGTTCTCCCCTGTGGTCACCGAGTACTGGACGCAGGCGCTCGCCGGGCGGGTGCTCCTCGATGAGGGCCGGTTCCGGCTCACGGTCAACCCGGACCTGACCCCCGACCGTCAGGTCGGCGTGCTGACCACCGACGAGGGCACCCGGATCTGCCTGCACCCCCGCGTCGCCGAGACCGCCGGGCTGACCGAGCCGGCAGCCGGGACCACCCCGGAGCAGGTGCTGCAGCGGCTCCGGGCCGCCGAGGTCGAGCTCAACGGCGCCGACCACCTGCACTACCTGCCGGTGGCAGCTGCCCGGACGCTGCGGGGTGAGGCCGACGACCCGCTGGTGCGCGAGCTCGGCGCCGCGGACGAGGACCTGTTCGCCGCCTTCACCGCCGCCTGCTCCGCCGAAGACCTGGACGAGGCGTACGTGGAGCTGGACCACTGGCTGGTGCTCGGCGTGGTGGAGGAAGGTGCGCTGGTGGCGGCCGCGAGCGCGTACCTCTGGGACGGCTCCCGACTGGCGGACGTCGGGGTGATCACCCACCCGGAGCACCGTCGCCGTGGGCACGCCCGCCGCGTGGTCCGCGCGATCAACCGCCGCCTGCTCGAGCGCGGCCACCAGCCGCAGTACCGCTGCTTCCACACCAACGCCGCCTCCGCCGCGGTCGCGGCCTCGGCCGGGATGGCCCGGTTCGGCTCCTGGGACATGCCGCCGGAGTAGGACGCCGGGCTAGGGTCGTGCCATGACTGCCGCCGACACACCCACGCTGGAGCTGTTCACCGAGGAGGTCGAGCGCGTGCTGTGCGTGGTCGCCCACCCGGACGACATGGAGTACGGCGGCTCGGCGGCAGTGGCGGAGTGGACCGCCCGCGGGGTGGAGGTGGCCTACCTGCTGCTCACCGCCGGGGAGGCCGGCATCCGGGACCGGGAACCGGCCGAGGTCGCCGCGCTCCGCGCCGAGGAGCAGCGCCGCGCGTGCGAGCTGGTCGGGGTCAGCGACCTGACCATCCTGGACCTGCCCGACGGTCTGCTGCAGGCGGACGTGGCCACCCGGGAGCTGATCGCCCGGCAGATCCGCACGTTCCGCCCGGATGCCGTGGTGTGCACCACGTGGGAGCTCGAGCCCGGCTGGGGCCTGAACCACGCCGACCACCGCGCCGCCGGGATCGCCGTGGTCGATGCCATCCGGGATGCCGACAACCCGTGGCTGTTCCGGTCCCAGCTCACCGAGGAGGGGCTCGAGGCCTGGGGCGCGCGATGGCTGCTGGTCAACGGCGGCTCGCCGACGCACGCGATCGAGCTGACCGAGGAGTCCGTGGAGCGGGGCATCGCCTCGTTGGCCGCGCACGAGGTGTACCTGGCCGCCCTGCCCGACCATCCCGCGCCCCGGGAGCTGGTCACCGGCATCACCGCCGGTGGCGGGGCCGCCGCGGGCGTGGCCCGCGCGTTGCCGGTGCGCGTGTTCCCGATGTCATGACGGCGGGCCGTCTCGGCCAGCTCGCTCCTGCACACCATCAGCGCTGCTCCCTCTGACCGCTCTCGGCAAGGCTACGCCGACCGCTGATCACCAGCAGGATCTCGTGCGCAGGCAGCTGCACCACCTGCCCGGTACCGATCGAGGCGTCGGCGTCCGTGGCCACCAGCCGGACACCCTCCAGGTCCACACCGAAGTAGCGCAGGCTGCGAGCGGTGGTCTGGCCGAGCACCAGGGCGACCCGTTCCGCGGGCACCCGGTCCAGCCCGAGCGGCTCGGTGATGTCCAGACCGTGGATCACGTCGTGGCTGAGCCCGGCCTCCGGCCCGCCGGCGGAGCGCGGCCACGGGGTGCGCAGGTTGTCCTGCAGGATGCGCAGCAGATCGGCGTCGGTCAACCGCGCGGTGTCCGCCCGGGCTGCCGGAGCGGCGTACCGGTCGTAGCGGAACCCGGCGCGGACGAGACCGGCGAGGATGCGCAGCCCCGAGGTGTGGAACGGCGCCGTCATGTGCGCCACCACCTCCCGCACCCGCCACCCGGTGCACAGGGACTCCTGGGCCCACTGCTGCGGTGTCAGCCCGGTGAGCAGGCCGGCCAGGCGGGTGCGCTCGGCACAGGTCTCCGCGGCGATCGTGGTGGTCTCGGTCATGGTGTCCTCCTGTTCGACGGCGGGTCTCGCCGTGGGTGGGTGCGTCACCGGTAGTACGTCCCGGCCGGGCAGAACTCATCGGTCGCCTCCCCGGCCGGGCGCACGGGGCGCGGGTAGCATCGAGGACCGTGCGTGGGACACCGAGGGCGATGACCGGTCCGGTGCTGCTCCGCCTGCCGTTCACCGGACGGTGGTTGACCCAGATGTCCCCGGCCCGCCGGGTGCCCAGCCACGGCACGCACCTGATGGGGTCCAGCTACGCGATCGACTTCGTCGGTGTGGACCGGATGCACCGGCTGGCGCCGACCAGGGACTGGCGCACCTGGTTGAGCACGGAACCGCCGGAGCGGTTCTTCTCCTTCGGCCGGGAGGTGCTCGCCCCCTGCACCGGGGAGGTGGTGGCGGTGCACGACGGCGAGGCGGACCATGACGCCCGGCGCTCCCCCGTCACGCTCCTGGGGTACGCACTCACCCAGGCCTCCCGGGTGCGCGCGGGCGTGGCAGCGGTCGCCGGGAACCATGTGGTGCTCGCGGACGAGACCAGCGGCGCCTTCATCACCCTGGTGCACCTGCGCCGCGGATCGCTGCGGGTCTCCCCCGGCCAGCGGGTACGGACCGGTCAGGTGCTGGCCGAGTGCGGCAGCTCGGGCAACACCACCTCCCCGTGCGTGCACGTGCAGGCGACGGACCGGACCGACTTCCGCTCCGCCGTCGGGCTGCCCCTGCTGTTCGGCGACTTCCGGGTGTGGGGCACGACCACCTCGAGCACGAGCCGTTCCCGGGGCCTGCCCGAGGAGGGCAGCGTGGTGGAACCGCTGCCGGCGCGTGCTCAGCCAGGCTCCTCCGGCTGGACGACCTCCTGGTAGGTCTCGATGAACTCAGCGAGCAGGTCGGTGAGCTCGCCGGAGCGTTCGGTCCCCATCCGCTCCAGCGCCTCCTGGTACCCGGCGAGCACGCGGTCCACATCGCTGTCGAACGCCGCGAGCCCGGCAGCCGTGGCGCTCACCAGGCGGGCCGGCTGGGCGTCGGTGATCTGCACCAGGTCCACCCGCGCCGCGCCGTTGACCTGCCGGTTCACCGTGGACTGCTCCAGGTTCAAGGCCTCCGAGATCTCCCGGAACGTGCGCGCCCGCCCGTCGGAGAGCAGCCAGAGCAGGCGCAGCTCGGCGGTGTTCAGCTCGGCCCGCCGGGCGACCACCCGGCGGAGGTTGTCCAGCCGTTGCAGCAGGGCCGCCAGCGAGCCCCCGCCATGTGCTGAGCGGGTGCGAGCGGACGTCGTCCGGTGTGTCATCTCCCACTCTCCTCCTCGTTGACCCTCGCTCGTCTCTGCATGTATCTTACACATCAGATATGTAAGGTACATACATGCCGCGAGGAGCTCCATGACCACCACGCCGCGCCGCCGGGCGCCGTTCTCCCCACCACCCGCCCTGGTGATCGCCGTGCTCTGCTTCGGCAGCCTGTGCGGGGCGCTGATGCAGTCGCTGGTGATCCCGATCCAGTCCGAGCTGCCCGAGCTGCTCGGCACGAACCCCTCGAACGCCTCCTGGGTGGTGACCGTGACCCTGCTCGCCGGCGCCATCGCGATGCCGGTGGCCGGACGGCTCGCGGACATGTACGGCAAGAAGCGGGTGATCGTGGTCTCCGCGGTCGTGCTGCTGCTCGGCTCGGTGGTCACCGCGGCCTCGAGCACCCTGGGACCGGTGCTGCTCGGCCGGGCACTGCAGGGGGTGGCGATGGGCTACATCCCGGTGGCCATCTCGCTGGTGCGCGAGCTGGCGCCCGCACACCTGCGCGCCGGGGCGGTGGCCGCGGTCAGCGCCACCCTCGGCGTGGGCGGCGCCCTCGGCCTGCCGCTGGCGGCGTGGATCGCCCAGTCCCGGTCCTGGCACGACCTGTTCTGGGTCTCCGCCGTGCTCGCCGTGGTGGTCATCGTGGTCTCCTGGTCGGTGGTGCCCGAGCAGGACGAGCGCTCCCCCGGCCGGCTGGACGTGGTCGGCATCCTCGGCCTGGCGCTCGGTCTGGCCGCCCTGCTGGTGGGGATCTCGAAGGGCTCGGCGTGGGGGTGGGGCTCGATGACCACCTGGGCCTTCATCATCGGCGGCACGGCCGTGCTGCTCGCCTGGGGCGGCTACGAGCTGCGACAGCCCGCTCCGCTGGTGGACCTGCGCACGATGGCCCGCCCGGCGGTGCTGTTCACGAACCTGGCCGCGATCCTCATCGGGTTCGGCATGATGGCCCAGTCGATCGTGGTGCCCCAGCTGCTCGAGGCTCCGGCGAGCACCGGATACGGCCTCGGCCAGTCGATCCTCATGGTCGGGGTGTGGATGGCTCCGGCCGGACTGATGATGCTGGTGATGGCACCGGTCTCCAGCCGGATGATCAACCGGCTCGGCGCGCGGCTGACGCTGGCCGCCGGTGCCGTGGTGCTGGCGGGCGGCTACTGCGTGGCGCTCGGGCTGATGGACGCCCCATGGCAGCTGATGGTGGCCACCATCGTCGCCTCCGCCGGGGTGGGTATCGGCTACGCGGCGATGCCCACCCTGGTGATGGACAACGTGCCCAAGGGCGAGTCCGGCTCGAGCGTGGGGGTGAACTCCCTGATGCGCTCGCTCGGCACCACCACGGCCGGGGCGGTGATGGCCGCGCTGCTGACCAGCCAGACCCAGGTGCTCGCGCCCGGTACGCCGCCCATCCCCACGGCCACGGCATTCCAGCTGTGCTTCGCCGTGGGTGCCGTGGCAGCGCTCGCCGGTGCCGGGATCACCCTGCTGGTGCCGCGGGACCGACCGCAGCGGACCATCCCGGCCGCCCGCGTGCGCCCGACGGGCCGCACCGCGGAGGAGACGCTGGCCGGCTGACCGGGTCGCCGGTCTCGACCCGCAGCGCGGGGCGTGGAATGCTGAACCGATGACCCACCCGGACGTCCCCGCGCCGGCGGGTCCCGCCGTCGGGAGCGTGCACCACATCGAGCTGTGGGTACCCGACCTGGACCGTGCCCGCCGGGAGTGGGGCTGGCTGCTGGACCGGCTCGGCTACCAGCCGTTCCAGGACTGGGCCGACGGGTGCAGCTGGCGGCTCGGCGGCACCTACCTGGTGGTGGAGCAGTCGCCGGCGCTGACCGCGGCCGAGCACGACCGGCTGCGCCCGGGGCTGAACCATCTCGCGCTGCACGCCGGCAGCCCCGGGGACGTGGACGCCCTGGTGGCCGAGGCGCCCGGGCATGGCTGGACGCTGCTGTTCGCCGACCGGCACCCGCACGCCGGCGGCCCGGACCACTACGCCGCCTACCTGACCTCCTCGGACGGCTTCGAGGTGGAGCTGGTGGCCACCGCTGCGCCGGTTGAGGGCACGCGATGAGCGCCCCTGCCGAGCGCGCTGCCCACACCGGCTCCTGAGACCTGGCCCGGGCCAGCGGCCAGCCGCAGGACCTGGAACCCGGCCCGGGGAGCTGCATCAGCCGACCGGGTCCTTCTCCGGTGCCTCGTCGGCCGAGCCCCGCCGGCCCGCACCGGCGGAGGCGTCCACACCAGCGGAGGCGTCCGCACCGGCGGGACCTGCCCCGCTGGTGCCGTCGGCCGCGCCGTTGCCGCGGGCACCGGCCTCGGGCGTCACACCGGTGGTGCGTCGGGCCCGCCAGAACAGCAGCCGACGGCGGCCGCTCGGGTCCTCCGGTGCCTCCTCCTCGGGTATCGCGGTGGCCAGCTCGAACGCACCGCCGTGCTTGTCCACCCCGGCGGTGACGCTCTCCACCAGCACGTGCCGGGCGAGCCGACCGCGCCAGACCAGCGGGTCGTTGGCCAGGTCCTTCCACAGCGCCACGCAGAGCACGAGCATCACGATCACGAACGGCACCGCGGAGACGATGGTGATCTTCTTCAGCCCGTCCAGCGCCGCGGCCGGGTCGTCACCGCCGGCCAGCAGCATCACCGCCGCCACCGCACCGGTGGCCACGCCCCAGAACACGGTGAGCTTCTTGCGCGGCTCGGTGGCGCCGTTCTCGGACAGACCGGCCATCACGATCGAGGCGGAGTCGGCTCCGGTGACGAAGAAGATCGCCACCAGGACCACGGCCAGCACCATCAGCACGACCGTCACCCAGCCGGGCACCGGGAGCGTGCCGAGCAGGTCGAACAGGATGAGGTCGAAGTCGATGTCCGGCACGCCGTCGACCATCTGGGTGAGCATCTGGGACGTGTCGCCGGACCGCTCCGCACGCTCCTGCAGACCGATCGCCCCGCCGCCGAAGATGGCGAACCAGATCAGCGAGATCACCGAGGGCACCAGGAGCACACCGGTGACGAACTGGCGGACCGTGCGGCCGCGGGAGATGCGCGCGATGAACAGGCCCACGAACGGCGTCCAGGAGATCCACCAGGCCCAGTAGAAGATGGTCCACTGGGACATCCACTCCGCCAGGCTCGGGCCGCCGTTCACCGCGGTCCGGGAGGCCATCTCCGGCAGGTTGCTGATGAACCCGCCGACCGAGGCGGGCAGGACGTTCAGGATGAACAGGGTGGGCCCACCGATGAACACGATGATCGCCAGCAGCACGGCCAGCACCATGTTGGTGTTCGACAGCCACTGGATGCCGCGTTCGATCCCGGAGACCGCCGAGGCCACGAACAGCGCGGTGAGCACCGCGATGATGAGCACCAGCAGCCCGGTCGAGACGTTCGCCATCACGTTCGTGGACTGCAGCCCGCCCCCGATCTGCAGCGCCCCCAGACCCAGGGAGCAGGCCGAGCCGAACAGGGTGGCGATGATCGCCAGGATGTTGATCGCCCGCCCGCCGGCACCGTGGACCGCCTTGGCCCCGAACAGCGAGGTGAACATCGCCGAGAACAGCTGGTTGCGGCCGAGGCGGTAGGTGCCGTAGGCCATGCCCAGGCCGACGATGGCGTACATGCCCCACGGGTAGAGGGTCCAGTGGAACATCGTGGTGCCCATCGCGGTGGCCACCGCCGCCGGCACGTCCCCCTCCACCGTGCCCGGCGGCGGGGACATGTAGAAGTACAGCGGCTCGCCCACACCGTAGAAGATCAGCCCGATCCCCATCCCGGTGGCGAACATCATCGCGATCCACGAGGAGGTGCGGTACTGCGGCTTTTCCCCGTCCTTGCCCAACGGGATGGCGCCGAACCTGCTCACCGCCACCACGATCACGAAGATCGCGAACACGCTGGCGGCGATCACGAACAGCCAGCCGAAGTTGGTGATCGTGCCGGCCAGCGCCGCCTGGGCCACCGCGCCGAGCCCGTCAGGGGTGATGAACCCCCAGGTGACGAAGCCGACAGCGAGAGCCGCGGCGATGCCGAAGACGATCCAGTCGATACCGCTGCCGCCCGTGAACCTGCGCCTGCGGGTGCTCTGCTCCAGCTTGCTGATCAGCTCTTCGGTCGATGTGGGCGTGGCCATCTGCTGCGTCTCTCCTCCGGTACGACGGTCGGCGCGGGCGAGGCTACACCCTCGGTGGACGCCGACCATCGCCGGAGGATCTCGCGGCGGCTGCCCAGGCCGGGTGTGGCAGAGTGCGCCCATGCCGGACTCCCCGGGTGTGGCAGAGTGCGCCCATGCCGGACTCCCCGGGCGCAGCAGGCGCACCC
>CAZMDO010000020.1:15137-23157 GCA_964564445.1 uncultured Ruaniaceae bacterium
CCGGGTGTGGCAGAGTGCGCCCATGCCGGACTCCCCGGGCGCAGCAGGCGCACCCCTCCCCCGGTCGTTCCGCCGGTTCTGGGCCGGCGAGGCGGTCTCCGACCTCGGGTCCTGGATCACCCTGCTGGCACTGCAGGCTCTGGTGGTCACCACCCTGCACGCCGGCGCGACCGGCACCGGGCTGCTCTCCGCAGCGCGGTGGCTGCCGTACCTGACCTTCGGCCTGGTGCTGGGCGCGCTGGTGGACCGCCGGGCCCGCCGACCGCTGATGGTCGGCACCGACCTGGCGCGCGCCGCGCTGCTGCTGCTCGTCCCGCTGTGCTGGTGGGCCGGTGTGCTCACCCTGCCGCTGCTGCTGGTGGTCGTGGTGGCGTTCGCCACGGCCACGCTGGTCAACGACAGCGCCTCGCTGGCGTTCCTGCCCCGCCTGGTGCCCGGCACGCAGCTGCAGGCCGCGCACGTACGCATCGACGGCACCCGGTCGGTGGCCGAGACCGCCGGACCGGCCGCAGGCGGTGGGCTGCTCGGCCTGGTCGGGGCCCCGCTCGCGGTGCTGGCGACCTCGGCCACGTTCCTGGTCTCGGCGGTGCTCGTGGCACTCACCAGGGTGCCGGAGCCGCCCCGGCCGGCGGGCCCACCCCGGCCGCTCCGCGCGGAGATCGCGGCGGGGCTGCACTGGGTGTACCGGGAGGCGCGGCTGCGGCACCTCGCGGTGTGGACGCACGTGTGGTTCGCGGCCCAGGCGATGCTCGGTGCGGTGCTCGCCGTCTACCTGCTCAGCACGATGGGGCTGGGCTACCTGTGGTTCGGGCTGGTCACCGCTGCCGCCGGTGTGGGTGGGCTGCTCGGTGCCCTCCTCTCGCTGCCGGTCGGGCTCCGCCTGGGCAGCGGCCGCACCGTGATCGGCGCCCACCTGCTCAGTGCGACCGGGGTGCTCACCCTGCTCGCCGCCGCGGCGGTGGGCCCGCACTGGGCGGTGCTCCTCCTGCTCGGCCTGGGCCACGGGCTGCACGGGTTCGCGATCGGGCTGAGCAACTCCCACGAGATGGCCTACCGGCAGCAGCTCACCCCGGACGAGCTGCAGGCGCGCACGAACACCACGATGCGCTCGATGAACCGGGCGGTGGTGGTGCTGCTCGCCCCGGTGGCGGGGCTGCTCGCCGAGCTGGTGGGCGTGAGGACCGTGCTGGTGGCCGCCGCGATCGTGTTCGCCGCAGCGGCACTGGGTCTGTGGTCCAGCCCGTTCCGGCACGCCGACCTGGTGCGCGCCGACTGAGCCGGGGCGGTGCCGCCCCGGGTGTGTCCGGGCACGTCGGCGGACGGCCCGGGTGCCGGTGCCGGCGGTGCGGCTAGGGTCAGGGGCATGGCGAAGCAGGCGACCCTGGCACAGATCGCGCAGGAGGCCGGGGTGTCCCTGGCCACCATCTCCAAGGTGCTCAACGGTCGCAGCGACGTTGCCGCCGCCACCAGGCAACGGGTGGAGCACCTGCTCGCCGAGCACCAGTACCGGCGCCGCTCCTCCGGCAAGAACCGGTCCCACCTCATCGAGCTGGTCTTCCACGAGCTGCACAGCGGCTGGTCGATGGAGATCATCCGCGGCGTGCAGCAGGCCGCCAAGGACAACGGACTGGGTGTGGTGCTCACCGAGAGCGGCACCCGGCACGCTCCCGGGGCGGAGTGGTTGGCGGCCGTGCTGCAGCGCCGCCCGGACGGGGTGGTGCTGGTGTTCTCCGAGATCCCGGAGACGATGCGGGAGACCCTCGCCGCCCGGTCCATCCCGTTCGTGGTGATCGACCCGGCCGGCGACCCGGACCCGGGTATCCCCGCGGTCGGGTCGGCGAACTGGTCCGGCGGGCTGGCGGCGGTGCGGCACCTGATCGAGACCGGCCACGAACGGATCGCGGTGATCAGCGGGCCGAAGGACATGATGTGCTCGCACGCCCGGGTGGACGGGTACCGTTCCGCGATGGCCGCCGCAGGGCTCACCGTGCGGGAGGAGTGGGTGGCCTTCGGCGACTTCCACATCTCCGGCGGGGCCGAGCACGCCGCCCGGCTGCTGGACCTGGCCGAGCCGCCGACCGCGATCTTCGCCGGCAGCGACCTGCAGGCCCTCGGCGTCTACGACGTGGCCCGGGAGCGTGGCCTGCGCATCCCGCAGGACCTCTCCGTGGTGGGCTACGACGACATCCCGCTGGCGCGCTGGGTCTCCCCGCGGCTGACCACCATCCACCAGCCGCTGGTGGAGATGGGTCGGGAGGCCACGCTGCTCGCGCTGCGGCTGGCCGACGGCAGCGCCGAAGCGACCCCGCGGATGGACCTGGCCACCAGCCTGGTGCTGCGCGAGTCCACTGCGCCGGCCCCCTGAGGCCGCCCGGTCAGTGCTCCCGGGCCGGGGTCAGCCGCACCTGGCTCGGCGTGCGGGTGAGGGAGAACGACGCCGAGGCCGGTCCGCAGGCCACCCGGTAGTCCCCGCAGGCGCCACGCACCCGCACCCTGCCCTGCTCGTCGGTGCGCAGCGTGGTCGGCGCCAGCCACCACTCGTGGTTGATCAGCTCATCGAGCGCGTCGTAGGCCGGCTTGCGGGACCCGTCGGCGCGCAGCAGCCCGATCGGTGCGCCGAGCCAGGCGCCGCGGTCGCTGATCCCCCAGTAGGTGATCGCTGCCACCGCCGGGTGGGCGAACAGGGTGCGGTAGTGCCGGGTGATCTCGTCGGCCTGCCGCTCCTCGCCCTCCGGGGTGGACGGCCAGTGGTCCACCACGTGGTCGTTGAGGTCCACCACCTCGGCGGGCATCAGGTCCCCGGAGACCAGGCTGGTCTCGGTGAAGTGCAGCGGCAGGCCGAACCGGGCGAACCGGTCGGCCACCTCGAGCAGCTGCTGCTCACCGCGGAAGCCCTGGTGCATGTGCGTCTGCAGCCCGATGGCGTCCAGGCGCACCCCGGCCTCGAGCACCTCGGCGATCAGCTGTTCGTACCGCTCCGAGAGGTCGAAGTCGTTGATCAGCAACCGGGCGGTGGGGTTGGCCTCCCGCGCGGAGGAGAAGGCGAGCCGGACCATCCCCACCCGGCCCACCTCCCGGGCGAGGCGGGAGACCGCGTTCGGGACGCCGTCGGGCTCGTTGCGGAACTCCGGCATGATCACCACCTCGTTGATGGCGTCCCAGGTGTCCACGAGCCCGCTGAAGTCGTGCACCTCCCGGCGGACCCGGGCCCGCAGCACCGACTCCACCTCACCGGTGGGCAGCGGGTCCAGCCACGGTGCCTTGACCGTGTGCCAGACCAGCGGGTGCCCCTTCAGTCGCACCCCCCGGTCGGTGAACCAGCGCGCCGCCGCGGTCAACCGCACCGTGTCCGGCCGGCCCCGCTCCGGTTCGAACCGGCCCCAGTAGAACGGCAGGACGGCGGTGTTGAACAGCCGCAGCCAGTCCTGGGCCAGCTGGTCGTGGCGCGGCCGACCGGTGGCGTGGTCGACCAGGTCGAAGCCGATGTTGCCGAGCTCGAAGGCGTGCCGGGTCTGCTCGACGACCACCTCCCGCTCGGCGAGCGGCTCCCCGCCGGGATCGGTGAGGGTGAGCTCGGCGGTGCCCGAACGCGCGCTGGGCAGCGGTGCGGCGCTCATCCCTTCACCGCACCGGTCAGGCCGCTGACGATCCGGCGCTGGGCGAAGGTGAAGAACAGCAGGGCGGGCAGCATCGCCAAGGAGGTGAAGGCCAGCACGCCGGCGGTGTCCTGGGAGTAGGCAGTGGAGAAGTACTGCACCCCCACCGGCAGCGTGGCCGTGGCCGGGTTGCCGAGCATCAGCAACGGCAGCAGGTAGGCGTTCCAGCTGGTCACGAAGGCGATCACGCCGACGGTCACCAGCCCGGGGCCGGACAGCGGCAGCAGGATCCGGCGGAAGAAGCCGAACCGGCTCGCACCGTCGATCGAGGCCGCATCCTCCAGCTCGACCGGCACCGAGCGCAGGAACGGCACCAGGATGATGATCGTCATCGACATCTGGAAGGCGACCTGCGGGATGATCACGGACAGCAGGTTGCCGAGCAGGCCGAGGGTGCGCAGCATGGTGAACAGCGGCAGCACCGCCACCGTCAGCGGGAACATCATCCCGGCGGTGAACAGCGTGAACAGGGCGGACCGGCCGCGGAAGTCATACCGGGCGATCACGAACGCCGCCATCACCCCGAGCAGCACCACCCCGGCCGTGGTGGCCACGGCGACGATGGTGGAGTTGAGGAACTGGGTCCAGAACATCTCGTTGCCGAGCACTCCGGCGTAGTTGTCCCACACCCACGGCGCGGGCCAGCCGCTGGGGTCGCGGTTGATCTGTGCGGTGGAGCGGAACCCGTTGATCACCACGTAGGCGACCGGGGCGATGGTCACCGCGACCACCACCAGGGCCACCAGGTAGACGAACGGTTGGCTCCAGTCGACGCGGCGCTTGGCCGCTACCGGAACGGTGGCACTGGCCATGTCAGCCTCCCCGGGTGACGGCGCCGGCCATGTCCTGGCGCAGGACGGCGCGCTGGTAGACCAGCGCGATGAGCAAGGAGACGAGGAACAGGATCACGGCCACGGCGCTGCCGAAGCCGATCTGGCTGCGCCCGTTGCCGAAGTCCACCATGTAGGTGGCCATCGTCTGGGTGGCGTTCAGCGGGCCGCCGCCGGTGAGGATCCAGACCATGTCGAACAGCTGCAGGGAGCCGATGATGGACAGGAACGCCCAGATCCGCACCGTCGGCCCGAGCAGCGGGATGGTGATCCGGCGCTGGGTCTGCCACCAGGAGGCACCGTCCAGGGCGGCCGCCTCGTGCAGCTCGTCCGGGATGGCTTGCAGCCCGGCGAGCATGAGGATGATGGCCAGGCCCAGGTACTTCCAGGTCAGCACCGCGAACAGGGTCCAGAACGCCACGTCCGGGTCGGCGAGCCACTGCGGCTTGCCCCCGGTCCAGCCGAGGGAGGTCAGGAAGGTGTCGAACGGGCCGCCGGGGGGCAGCATCAGCCGGAACGCCAGACCGGCGACCACCTCGCTGAGCACGTAGGGGACGAAGATCAGCGTGCGGATCAGCGTGCGCCCACGCAGCCTGCGGTTCAGCAGCAGCGCGATGCCGATCGCCAGCGGCCCCTGGATCGCCAGGGACAGCACCACGATGAGCACGTTGTTGCGCAGCGCACCGAGGAACACCGGGTCGGAGAAGGCCCGCACGTAGTTGTCCAGGCCGATGAATCGCTCCAGCGGGCCCAGACCGTTCCAGTTGAAGAAGCTGAACACGGCGGCGAGCACCACCGGCGTGATCACGAAGCCGAGGTAGACCACCAGCGCCGGGGCGGCGAACCCCCAGACGAGGGCCGTGTCCTTCAGCGAGCGTCGGCGCCTGCGGGGCTGGGCGGGCTGGGCCGGGCGCACCGCGGTGGTGCGCCCGGCCGTCACGTCTGCTGCAGCCATCGACTCAGAGCGTGGCCGCCGCGTTGGTCATCGCGTCCACGATGTCCTGCGGGGAGCCCTGGCCGCCGAACATCTGCACGATCGCATCGTTCAACGCGCCACCGACGGTGGGCCCGTACGCGGTGTCGAACCAGAGCTGCACGTAGCTGGCCTCCCGCAGCCCCTCGAGCACCAGCTGCAGGTTCGGGTCGGAGATACCGGCCTCCGAGCCCGGGGTGACCGGCACACCGGCGCCGCTCTCCCCGAACCGGGTCTGCACGTCCACGCTGGAGATGTAGGCGAGCAGCTCGGCGCACTCCGGCGGAGCCCAGGCGGTGCAGGAGAACCCGTCACCGCCACCGAGGGCAGCGGTCGGGTCACCGGCGGCACCCTCGATCGCCGGGAAGTTGAACCAGCCGAGGAAGTCCGGCGGGGTGGCGTTCTCGTCCCCGGTCTCCTCCTGCAGGATGCCGCCCATCACGCCCGGATTCCAGTGCCCCATCAGCTCCATGGCGGCCTCACCGGTGGCGAGCATGCCTGCCGAGCTGCCGGCACCCTGCTGGGCGCTGGTGGCGAGGAAGCCCTCCTGGAACGGTTCGGCGGCGATGAACTCCTGAAGCAGCTCACCGGCCTGCACGAAGCACTCATCGTCCCAGACCAGCTCGGCCTGCGCGGTCTGCAGCACCTCCGGGGAGCAGGACTTCAGGGCGAAGTTGTACCAGTAGTGCGCGGCCGGCCAGCCGTCGCCCGCGCCCACGGCGATCGGGGTGATCCCGGCGGCCTTGAGCTTGTCGATCGCATCGTAGAGCTCGTCCAGGGTGGCCGGCGGCTCCTCGATCCCGGCCTGGGCGAAGAGCTCCTGGTTGTACCAGAAGCCCTCGATGCCGAAGTTGTACGGCAGCCCGTAGGTGCGGCCCTCGTACTGCCACGGAGCCACCACCCCGCCGAGCGCCTCGGCCTCCTCGGCCAGCTGGTCGGTCAGGTCCATCACATAGCCGGCCCGCACCTGGGCCGCCAGCTCACCGGCACCCCACTGCTGGTACAGGTCCAGCCCGCTGCCGGTGCGCAGCTGGTTCGGGATCAGCGTGCGCTGCAGCTCCTCGTTCTGGTAGCCGGTCACCTCCACCGTCACGCCCGGGTGGTCGGCCTCGAACTCGGCGGCCACGTCCTCCCAGAAGCCGCTCAACGGCTCACCGGTGGCGTTGTGCCACCAGGTGATGGTGACGTCGCCGTCCTCGCCACCACCCTCGCTGGCGCCGCCGCTGCAGCCGGCCAGCGCCCCGACCGCGAGGGCGGAGGCCGCGGCCACGGCCGCCCACCTCGTGTTCCTGGTCATCATCGAACTCTCCTCCTCGAAAGTTTCGTCTTCCACGTCGAAAGTCGTACGGACGTGATCAGCGTAGGCATGGCGGGTTTTGCTGTCAACCGCAACTTATCGGGTGTTCGACTCTGTGCGGAGATGGGCGGAGCATCCGCCTCCCGCCGAGCCTGTCACCCAGCACGACGGCGGAGCTCACCGTGCCACACGCTCCGACACTTTCGCACCGATCACCCTGCGCCCGCCCGACCCCACATCGCACGAACTGGCAGATTCGCCCACGACCGCATGCCCCCAAGCGCGCAGCCCGCGCTCCCGCACGCGCGGAGCCCGCACCTCGCGCCACGCGCAGCCCGCGCCTCGCGCCCGCACTCCCCCCAGCGCGCAGCCCGCACCTCGCACCAGCGCTCGACCCGGTGTCAACACTGGTTGACATCTGCCCCGAACGTCAACTACGGTTGACAGCATGGATGAGGACGCGGCAACCGCCGCCACCAGCGAGGACCCGATCACCGGACTCCGAGCCGTGCGCTCCCTGCGCGAGCTGGCCGACCGGTTGGAGGCTCTCCAGGTGGCCCGGGCCCGCGGGCTGGGCATGTCCTGGCAGGAGATCGCCGATGCGCTCGGCGTCAGCCGGCAGGCGGTCCACAAGAAGCACCGGAAGGGGCTGTGATGTTCGAGAAGTTCACCCGCGAGGCACGCGCTGCCGTGGTCGAGGCACAGGAGGTGGCCCGGGACAGGGCCGCTCGGCAGATCGACACCACCCACCTGCTCGCCGCCGTGCTGCTGAGCAGCCCCGCGGCGGCACGCGCGGTCGCCGGTGCTGGCGGCGACGTCGCGGCGCTGACGCACGCCCCCGCCCACGGTGACCTGGATGCGGAGGCGCTCTCCGCCGTCGGCGTGGACCTGGCTGCGGTGATGGCGCGGGCGGACCAGGTGTTCGGCCCGGGCGCGCTGGCGCGAGCAGGCCGCTCCCCCAAGCACCTGCCGTTCACCCGGGAGGCGAAGAAGGCCCTCGAGCTCGCACTCCGCGAGACGATCCGGGTGCAGGAGCGCACGATCGGATGCCGGCACCTGCTGCTCGGCCTGCTGCGCGCCGAGTGCCCGGCACGTGCGGCGCTGGTGGCCCACGGCACCGACCTGGCGGCGCTGCGGACCGCACTGGAGCGCCCGCAGCGCCGGTCCGCCTGACCGCCACCCCGCGGTCGGGCCGGGGGGCGGGGGGGGTGGCGGCCCCGGGGGGGGGGTCGCCCGGGGGGGGGGTAGGGGCGGGTGGGGGGGT